>NZ_JBNLYE010000129.1:0-11648 GCF_050172095.1 Bacillus sp. GMs2/2 | reverse complement strand
ATTACAATTTTTACTATTAACGTGTCCATAAACAGTGTACAATTATGTATGTTCAGATATCTATCTGAAATTAAATTATTGAACAGGGAGAGACTACAAATTGAAAATTGGTTATGTTCGTGTATCAACTGTAGATCAAAATTTGGATTTACAAATAGATGCTTTAAAGGTGTATGGATGTGATGAAATATTTGAAGACAAGTTGAGTGGCATCGCTGGAAAAAGGCCCGGTCTTGAAAAGGCTCTTCAATATGTGAGACCTGGTGATTCTTTGGTAGTCTGGCGACTCGATCGTTTAGGAAGAACGATGCATCATCTTATCCAAATTGTAAATGAATTAAATGAACAGGGCGTTAGTTTTTATAGTGTACAAGAAAATATCACGATGGATCGCTCTAGCGCTACAGGACAATTAATGTTTCACTTATTTGCTTCTTTTGCAGAATTTGAAAGAAACCTCATTCGTGAACGGACAGAGGCGGGAAGAATTGCCGCAAGGGCTCGGGGACGTTTTGGTGGAAGGCCTGAAAAATTAGGAGAAAAAGAACAACAAATGATACAAACACTCGTGTCTAAGAAAACCCCCATAAAAGATATTGCGCAAATATTAAAGATTTCTCGTACAACAGTGTATCGTTATTTACAAAAATAGGAGGAATTTCAGATGGCGACGAGAGAAGTTCTTACTCAAACGCAACGAGAATACTTTTATGAATTATCAGACCAGATGAGTGAACGAGAGCGGATACGATACTACACATTATCTGAAGAAGATATACAAATCATCCGTCAGCAACGCGGCGCAACGAATCAATTAGGTTTTGCGGTTCAATTGGCTTATTTACGATTTCCTGGTCGGCCATTCGCTTCTGGAGAAAAAATACCCAATTTTCTTGTGTCGTTGCTTGCAAAAAGATTAGGAATCGTGCCTGCAGCTATACATCATTATGCGAAAATTCGCGATACAACAAGGAGAGAACACATCAGCAAAATTCGAAAACATTTTGGATTTCGTTCTTTTACCTTACGAGAATATCGAGAGTTAGCAAATTGGCTTCTTCCAACTGCTATGGGAACAGATAAAGGCCTGGTTTTAGTTGACCTTTTGATACAAGAAATGCGAAAAAGAAAAATTATTCTTCCTGCCATTTATGCCATAGAACATTTAGTTTGGGCGGTATGTGAACGTGCAGAAAGGCGAACGTTTAAAAAGTTAACAAAAGCGTTATCTCCACAACAACTTTTACAATTAGACCAGCTATTAACAAAGTCTGCAGACAAACATATTACAAATTTATCCTGGTTACGAAAACCACCTGGAACGGTTTCACTTAAAAGTTTTCATAAAATATTAGACCGCATTCAATTTATTCAAAAGCTCGCATTACCATTAGAAAACGGACAAGAGATTCACCAAAATAGATTACTACAATTAGCTAGGGAAGGCTCTCGGTATTCCACCCAACATTTGTCTCGGTTCCATTCTCTGAAACGTTATGCAACTTTAATGGCATTTTTAATTCATATTTATGCTTTTTTAATCGACCAAGGTTTATATGTAAATGAAAAGTTACTTGGGCGCATGTTTAAACGAGGAGAAAAAATACATAACGATTCGTTTCAAAATGACGGAAAATTAATTAATGAGAAAATCCGCTTATTTGCAAAACTTGGGAAGGCTTTAATTGAAGCAAAAGAAACCGAACAAGATCCTTTTGTATCTTTACAAGCTGTTATACCATGGGACCAATTTGTTCATTCGGTAGAACAAGCGGAAGCGTTGGCGAGGCCTGCAGAATTCGATTATTTAGAATTACTGGATACCTATTATGGACAATTTCGTAAGTTTGCCCCGCGACTTTTACAGATTTATACGTTTCAATCTTCTGGTATCACCCAAACATTATGTGAAGCACTTGAAATCTTAAAGGAACTGAATACATCCAAGAAAAGAAAAGTTCCTGAATTTGCTCCCATGGATTTTATAAAATCCAAATGGTTGAAACATGTTTTAAAAGAAGATGGCATTGACCGTCATTACTATGAATTTAGTGTATGGACAGAATTATGTAATCACCTTCGTTCGGGAGATATATGGGTACCAGGAAGTAAACAATACAAAAACTTTGATGAGTACTTATTACCGGTACCAACCTGGGAAGAAATCAAAAGAAAACAACAAATTCCGTTGTCTATTGCTACAAATGTAGAGGAGTATATACAAAATCGATGCGGATTGATGCAAGAACAATTAACAATGGTAAATCAACTCATTCGAAACCAAGAATTATCGGATGTTTCTGTTTATGGCGGTCACATCCAAATTCCATCTTTAAAAAAGGATGTTCCAGACGATGTAGCAGATCTTACAAGGGCTATTTATGATGTATTACCACGTATTAAGCTAACAGAACTATTAGTAGAAGTAGACTCTTGGACCCAGTTTAGTCAACAGTTTGTACATCTTCATACGAAAACGGGGCCAAAAGATGAAACTACATTATTTGCGGCTATTTTAGCCGAGGGAATTAATCTTGGATTGAGTAAAATGGCTGATGCATGTCCTACGATTACCTATACCCAACTTGCTTGGATAGCAGATTGGTATATCAGTGATGAAAATTATACAAAAGCTCTGGGAGTCTTATCAAATTTTCAACGGCAAAATAGGCATGCTACCTATTGGGGCAATGGAACCACTTCTTCTTCAGATGGACAATATTTTAGGTCAAGTGGGGCTTCTAGTCCATTAGCTCAAGTAAATGCCAAACATGGAAGAGATCCTGGGCTAAACTTCTATACTCATATTTCAGATCAATATGATCCTTTTTACGCCCAAGTCATTAGTTCTTCTGAGGAAGCGCCTCATATTATAGACGGATTATTATACCATGAAGCCGATACTAGAATTGAAGAACATTATACGGATGCTGCTGGGTTTGTAGATCATGTATTTGCTATGTGTCATATGTTAGGGTTTCGATTCTCTCCGAGAATTAAAAGTATAGATAAGACGAAAATTTATACAATCGACAAACCTTCCTATTATCCAGAGCTAAACTTTATGATTGGCGGCACTATACAAATGAAACATATACGAGACAACTGGGATGCATTATTAAGATTAATCAGTTCTGTGCAAAATGGAACGGTTACTGCATCTCTTATTTTAAAAAAGTTAGCATCTTATCCACGGCAAAATAGTTTAGCGGTAGCATTACGAGAAATTGGACGTATAGAAAGAACATTATATACATTAGAGTGGCTACAAGATCCTGCACTGAGAAGGCGCGTTCAAGTGGGGCTAAATAAAGGAGAAGCGAAACATTCACTTGCACGAGCTGTGTGTTTTCATCGATTAGGAGAAATACGTGATCGTTCTTATGAAGACCAATTGCATCGAGTGAATGGTCTTCAGTTATTAATTTCTGTAATTGTTATTTGGAATACAGTGTATATTGAAAAAGCGATTGAATTATTACGATCTCAAGGAATGGAAATTCCAGAAGAATATGTGCAACACATTTCTCCATTAGGTTGGGAACATATTGCATTAACAGGCGATTATATCTGGAATGTACAGCAAAAGACATCGATTCATCATTTAAGACCTTTGCGAACAAAATATGCAAGAAATAGATATTAACACCCAATACCGATTCCCCTATGTAAATACGGAATCGGTAAAAATGTGTCCAAATTGTGTCTAAACGTACAATTTTCCCGAAATGGTATGGTGAGGCCTAATATCTTTTTAAGGGTGTTTTTGCCCATCCCCCGAAAAGGGGGAATAAGACAAAATATAAGCATAGGGCTTGTGTCATTTGGATAACGGGACCTCATATAGTTCTTGCAACATTAAATTTATATTCCCTCTCCAAAACCTTTGTAAAGGTGTGGATAATCCATGTTCCCTTAACCATCTTTTACTATATATTTGTAATAAATCAACTTTTGTTAATTTCTCTTTTTCTTCAATTGTCCAACGTAATGCTTCGAGTCCTTTTTCTTTTGTCCAGAATCCTGTAGGTGTTTTCTTTAATTCCCACTCTTTAAAACGATTTGGATACAATTCATCCAACATATGATAAGGACGACTACTCCAAAATTTTTGTAGTGGATGACTTAGCCCTTGTCCTTTTATCCATGATCCACTAAAAATATTTAACAATTCTTTTCTTGATAATTTTTCTCTTTCTTCAATTATCCAGCGTAATTCTTCCAAGGCTTTGTCTTTTGTCCAATAATTTGAGGGTACTCTAAAAAACTCCCATTCTTTAAATTTATTGGGGTATAGGGCATTTAGCATAGCAAACGGACTTGATTTCCAAAACTTTTTACAAGGAGTTTGAAGTCGATGTTTGAATAACCATTTTTGCGAATATACATCTATTAACTCTTCACGAGACAAACATTCCTTCTCCTCAATTGTCCATTTTAAAGCATTTAGTGCCGTTTCTTTTGTCCAGTAATTACGATAAGTAGCTTTGAATTGCCATGGCTTAAATCTATTTGGATACAAATCATTAACCATCTTAAAGGGGCTACTTTCCCAAATATTTGATACTGGTGTCCATAAATTCCGGTCAATTAACCATTGGAAAGTAACGTTTTCCAAGATTTCCTCATCACTCCAACCCTCTTGTTGAATATATTCCGACAGAATTTGAAGGGATCGTTCTTTTGTCCAATATAAGTTAGGAGTTCTACTAAATTGATATGGTTGAAAATAATCTGGAAATAAATCATTTAACACAGAGTATGGACTTGCTTCCCAAAATTTTTGAAAAGGTGTACCTAATCTATTTTTGTAGAACCATTTACTACCCATTATTTTAGGTAGTTCATCTTTTTGTAGATTATCTTTTTGTATAATATGAAGAATAGCTTTTATTGCATTTTGCTTCGTCCAATAATTTGAGGGTACACTCTTAAATTGCCAAGGTTTAAACTTATTTGGATATAAATCATTTAGCATTTTAAATGGACTACTTTGCCAGTACCTCAGTAAAGGAGTGCTTAACTTTTTAGTAGCAATCCATTTCGCACTGAATACTTCTAAAAGTTCCTCATCTCCAAGCCGTTCTTCTTGTATAACACATGCAAGTTCTCGCAATGCGATTTCCTTTGTCCAATAATTTGTAGTCGCACATTTGAAATGAAACGGTTTAAATTGATTCGGATACAAGTCATTTATCATTAAGTAAGCATTATTTTCCCATAATCGATGACATGGCGCATGTAACTTATGTTTTATGAGCCATTTATGATTGTACACTTCTTTTAATTGTTCCATTGTAAGTCGTTCTTTTTCTTCAATTGTCCAACGCAATGCTTCTAATCCTGTTTCTTTTGTCCAATAATTTAGAGGAGCCATTTTCAATTCCCATTCTTTTAAAAGTCCTGGATATGCATCATTTAGCATTTTAAATGGACTGTCATTATAAATGATAGCAATTGCTCCTCCTAGCTTATGTTTCTTTATAATTGATAAATCCCATTTTTCTTTTATCTGATTTTTGTCCCACTGTAAGATAACTTCAATTAGATATCTTGTAACACGTTTAATCAAGTTTCTATCTATATCTTCACTCCAAGTTCCTCTTGGAAACATTCTTCTCTTTCCATCTAGAATTTGTTGATAAACCTCTTCAATTGTCAAGCTCTTCACTGTATTAACCTCCTTATCTAAGAGTATATCTTACTGGTGAATACATACAAAATAAGATCGAAATATCTCGATCTTATTTTACTTTTCTATTAACTGATATACTGTAGCTCTTGTTTCTTATTTTTCTTCATACAACCTTCCTTCTTTATTCTTAATCGTTGTAATCATAATATCTTTTTAACGCAAGTTTAGATTTAAAGCCTACATGTTTTATAATTTGCTCTTCTAAAACTTCATTTTCAATTAGCCGTAAAATGAAGGTATTCCGTAGATGTTGTGCTGAAATTCCTTTTCGTAAATTCGCTCTTTCAACTTCAAGTCGAATCATTTTTTGAACAGCAATTTCTGTTAAGGCTTTTGGAGCATCGTTGTCATATGACCAATGATAAGTTTTTCGAGTAAAATCAAATGCTACGAATAAGGGGTCATTACTATGATATTTGGGCCGAACAGGTTCTGGAATTGTTTTGTAATAGTTAAATAATATCTTTTTATCGTCTTCAATTAAATGAATCGTTCTCTCTATACCCACTATTCCTGGTACTAAGATTGTATTGTTTTCAAAATGGACGTGATTCATCTGTAAACCTACAAGTTCTTGTAAGGATAATCCATTATGAATGAGCAAATGTACCATAGAAATGTTACGATCCATAAGTACTGTACGAACGGAACGTTGTTTTTCTGTTAATCCTTCTAATGAAGTTAAAATGTACTTTAGCCTTTTCTCTTCTTCTTTTGAAATAAAATCTTCATCACGTAACGCACGATTCGGTAGCATACTAAGTTGCATGTCTTCTAACGGATTTGGGATTTTCAAATACTGATACAGTCTGTTTAAGACGACATAAACACGGTGCATTGTTTTGTCAGAGTATTGTCGTTTGTTCTTTAAATCGCAAAAATACTCCTCATAATCCTTTGTATCAAGTGCCATCCATATATTACATGTAGGGATTTTTGAAGAGTTTTGCAACCACTGACCAAAATCTTCAATATCATAAACATATCGTTTAATTGTAGATGGTTTTCTTCCTTTATCTAGTAAGAATAAAGAAAAATGCTGTACTGTGTCTTTGAATTCCTTTGTTGGCATACCCATATCATCCTAATTTTTTCTTTTAGTATATCAAATATTATATAGCTCATAAAAAAAGACCTATTTGTGGTATCAGGCCTTTTATCTAACGATTCTATTTTTAAATTCATTCATTTTCTTTACGTATTATTTTTTCTTTTAACTGATTTTCAAAAATAACACGTCTATCTTCCATGTCAGTGTACATCTCAAATTTCCCTTTTCTTTTTTGAATAGCTATTCTTCCTTTTGTTTGTGATGGGTGACAAACCTTACATTTTACTTCTCCTCTATGTCTAGCACCTACTTGTGCTTTGTATTCATTTCCACAAGTGTTACAAAGCCACCAAACGCTTTGGCTAGAATTAATCTTAGTTTCCTCAGGAGGTTTAACTCCATACTGTCCTTCATTTTTAGTAGGATGCCACTCTTTAGCCAACTCAGGATTTAAAAGGGCTAAAGAATTTTGAAAAAGTTCACACTTCCGGCACCCTTTTCCATTCTTAACTCTTTCACTAATTTTTTCTCTCCATACATGCCCCTTTTCACAAATCCAATACGCATCCTCTGAAGAATTATACATCACATTATATGCCGTCCTAACTTCAGAATACGTGCTATTTTCAAATACAAACCAATTCTTTGCTATTTCTGGATATACTGTGGCTAAGCAGTTATCCTCGCATACCTTCTTATTTGCACAATATGGGCAAACACTTTTATTTTTATGTCTACTCTCAATCGTTTCTTCCCATTCATGATTTCTTTTGCATTGCCACCATCTACGTACTCTACCTTCATCGAATACAACAGCATCTGGAGTAATACCCTCATTTTTTATTGGATGCCATTGCTTAGCCAACTCAGGATCTACTTCCTCAAGAGTTTTAATCTGTCTTTCTTCTTTTACTTCAGCTCTTTTTGTAGCCTTTTTAAGCCTTAAACATTTTGGACATTCTTTTTTCTGTTGTCTATCGTAAATACTCATTCCCCACTCATGACCTTCAGGACATATCCACCAAATATATTCATAACTTGGATGTTTTTGCCCATCCCCCGAAAAGGGGGATTAAGACAAAATATTCCATACTAGTTGTAGACAAATTTAGGGTTCAGCCTTAGTTGTTCGATTTGTAACATAAACGTTCGTTTTTGTTACAATTTCTATTTGAAAATATGAAATGTCTTAACTGTTGAATTAGCCGTAACAAAATACTGTACCAAAAATAATTTGTCACAATATAAAAATGCTACCTTTTTGTTACGTTGATTGTCTATTAATTGGTAGTTTCTGTCTTATTCCTCTTTTTCGGGGGATGGGCAAAGAAACCCAACTTTCATTAGTTAATTCATCTGGATTAATCCCATGATTTTTAGTAGGATGCCACTCTGATAATAATTTTTCAGGCAATCCGTTATGAATGTTTAACGTTTCCAAAATACTCACCCTTCCATATTATCAATTAGAAACCATTTATCCTTGTTTATTCCATCAACATCTATCTTATATTCTTTAAACACACATTTTTCATCCTTCTCATCTACATATGGTTTCACATAAATTTCCGCACTAGAATATCGGCTTCTATAAGATGTCTCTTCTTCAAATGCCATTATTTTTGTAATTTCTATTTTATATACATACAGTGGATGTGCTAACCTTTGTCCCACTTTTAACCACATTTCTAAGGAATTATTACTTCTCAGTTCTTCTACGTTTCTTCTTTGTGGTTCATGATAAAACGGACTCCCAAACATAATAAAACACCATCCTTGTTAAGGTTTAAATTTTCCTCTTTTATTATATCAAATTATTTTTTATTCTATCTATTTGGATTCTTTTCGCAGAACATGGAACATTGATTTGGATTTAATTCCAAGTAGTCATACTCGGAATTAAATTGATACAATGATTCTAATAAGGGTGAAGGTAGAACTCAATTATAGGAGGAAATAATGTACGAATTAACAATAGGACTTAGATATAACGAACCATTAGAATTAAACTCCAAATACCGATATGACTTTGTGGGGATTGATTATCATAATGATTTTATTTATGGATGTATCTTTGTATTTCGAACAATTAAAGATGGTAAAGCAAAAGGTAATATATTAATTGATTTGGTTCATAACTCTAACATTAATGCCATTAGTGCTCATATACATGGTGACTGTCATTTTCATATATTTAACAACAGATTTTCTATGGGGAACAAACCTATCAAAATTACAGAAAATATTTTTTTAGAGAAAATAGAAAACACATCAAATGACGAATATTATGTATCTCTACAGGAACAAAAATATAGATTGATTAATGGAGTCCCATCCATTGATTCTGGTTGCAAACACTTCCCTATCATAAAGTATTTATTATTTACCGAATATCATGAACCTCTTGCAAATATAAATACGCTTGAATTAGCTCCAATATTTAAGTTACAAGAAGAGCATATCTGGCATAACAACAGGCACCAGAATTATAATGACATTTCTACATTAAACATAAAAGATAGTAAACTAAATCCTTCTACAGAATGGTGTCATGTGAAAAAAATCATTAAAAATCAACGAGAACATTGGAGGGAACAAAGGCAAGAAAAATACCATCAAATTTTACATTTAAGAGATTCACAAAAATACCTTCCTATTGAATGATAAAATGCAAATAAAAACTTCAAATACAACATGGTACAAAAATACCCCCTATAATTTAGGGGGTATTTTTGTATTATATCCGGTCTTTACTTATTATTGAGTAACTGGTTTCTCACAATATTTCTTTGCAATTGCACTTGCCATATCAATTGCTCTTTGTAGAGTAGCTTGTTTAGAACTAAAATCATAAGGCTCAAATCCAAATTCTTCATCAATTTCAAAGGAGATATTTGTTACAAGTCTATACTTTGGAGGGATAGATCCATTATCAATTGTTAAACGGAAAGCATAACGATCATCAAAACATAATAATTCAACTTTGAATGTATTATGTGTGCTTGCTTGGCGAAATTGATAATACTCAACTGGATATAAATAATCACCTTCATTTTTGTAGTTAAAGTCTTTTAAAAAATTCATAATCAACGCCCCTCATATTTTTTGTAATATTACCTATTTTTATATTAATCTCTTATCAATTAAAAAGTACAGAATTATTAGATTTATTATTTATAGGCATTTCAAAAACGATTGTTTTTGGGACATTAGAATACCGAGTGATTTTTGCTATTATTTTGTCGAAAAACTTTCCCAAAACTCATTACAAAAACTACGTCCCTAATACGTACGTTTATGGTACAATACAAACATAAAGAAATAATATTTTTATAAGGTGGTGATGATGAAAAGTTAAAGTTTTACTATTTAGCAACAGAGGTGTAGCGGAACATGAAAATAGGATACGCAAGAGTAAGTACACAAGATCAAAACTTAGATATACAAGTAGACGAATTACAAAAAAATGGATGTGAACGTATCTATCAAGAAAAAGTATCGGGTACCAAACAGAATCGACAAGAATTAAAAATAGCTTTAGACATGCTTCGTGAAGGAGACACTTTTATTATTTATAAACTTGATCGCCTAGCTCGATCTGTTAAACAGCTATATGAGATTATGGATATCATCCGCAAAAAAAACGTCCATTTTATTTCCTTGAAAGATAACATTGATACCTCTACAGCTTCAGGAAGAGCTATGTTTGGTATGTTTGCCGTTTTTGCCGAGTTTGAAAGGGATATTATTCATGAAAGAACAGTTGCCGGATTAAATGCGGCAAGAGCAAGAGGAAGACAAGGTGGAAGACCTAAAAAGGATGTAAAGAAAATTCAGCAAGCTATCGAATTATATCAATCTAAAAAATTTACAGTTAAAGAAATCAAGGATATGACTGGTGTTTCCAGTTCCACCCTATATAGGGAAATGAAAAACGAAGAAGAATAACGAAAAAAGCCCTCTTCTCGCCGTCGCAAGCTAAAAGGGGTCACACGACCCAAAAAAGAAAATTGTACGTTAAGGAATATTTTTACATATATTTTTTGTAAAGTTCTTACGTCCCAAAATTCACTTTTGCTTAAATTTCAAATAAGGGGATAGGTTACATTTGAAATATATATAATTTTTTTGTGCCCATCCCCGAAAAAAGGGACTAAACAGACACTACTAATTAATAAACAAGCAATGCAATAAGTCTGCGGTTTACTCTCCTTATCAAAATTATTTCATGATTTATAGTAGGGAAATTACAAAAAAACTATATTCATAAAAACTAAAATTAATGAACGTGCAAAAAGGATTATGCATAATTGCATAATCTATAAAAAGTTATTTTGTTATAATTACATAGATTATATAATTAGTTTTAATATAAGGAAGGAACGATGATTTTTGACAAAAGAGGAAACTAACAGCACAGAAAATAGAGGGAAAATTGGTTTTATACTATTCCTCGTCATTGTACCAACTCTATTAATAGCTTCCATCATAAATTACATACACGTTACCAACATTGAAGGTACGGTAACTGATAAATATTCAAAAAAAGATGGAAAACATGACAAATTTTATATTGTTGTCCAGCAAAATGACGATACTGAAAAAGTAATAACTAATACTGATGGTATTCTCATGATGAAGTTTAATTCTGCTGATATTCAAGCAGAAATTAAAACGGGTGAGAAATATAACTTTACATTACGTGGATATAGAGTTCCGTTTTTATCCCTATTCCCCAATATAGATGATGCCAAAAAAGCTTAAAGGTAAGTAATGTACCTTTAAGCTTTTTTATTTAATTTTATACATCATTTAGTATTCTATTTTTAAACGTTTTCCAAATCTGGAATAATATAATTGTTAATACAGTTGATTCAAATAAAACAATAGCGATTTTTAGCC
>NZ_JBNLYE010000128.1:0-11711 GCF_050172095.1 Bacillus sp. GMs2/2 | reverse complement strand
TCCGATCTATTAACGAAGTTTCTTTTCACTTCGTACCTGCTCAGCACTGGACGAGAAGATTCTTATTTGATATGAATACGTCTCACTGGGGCGGATGGATTATTGATAATGAAACGACTATGGAAACCATATATTTTTGTGGCGACAGTGGCTATTTCCAAGGTTTCAAAGAAATTGGTGAACGCTTTTTAATTGATATTGCTCTTATGCCCATTGGCGCTTATGAACCAGAATGGTTTATGAAAGTATCTCATGTTTCACCTGAAGAGGCCGTGCAAGCTTATTTAGATTTAAACGCTACACATTTTATACCAATGCATTACGGAGCTTTTGCACTCGCCGATGAAACACCTCGTGAAGCAATAACTAGACTTCGAAATAATTGGAATTTGCGCATGTTACCGTGGGAACAACTGCATGTACTCTTTTTAGGTCAAACTTTTATTTATAGTAACGCAACAAATGATAAGCAAATAAACGAAAAAATTGAAACTTTACATGTGTAACGTAATGACTGATTTTCTATATCCAACATATAATATAGAAAATCCTATAGTGAAACTTTAATCAGTGGGATTTCTTCATCCCCACTGATTATTTGCCTTCACCAATCAAGCTTTTACGGGCAGCCCGCTACCTAACCTCTTTGCTCCAGCTAAATTTGAGGTAGAGAGTTTTACTGTCCGCAAATAGCGGGATAAAGGGTGTTTTCTATGAATGAATATTTACAGACTCGCTATATCATTAGCGGTAGTGCCTGTGTAGCTCTTCTTATTTCTTACTTTCTATTTACATAAAAAGCTACTTGAAATATATTTTCAAGTAGCTTTTTTATTACTCTGCTAAATACATAAATCCGATTGCGCCCGGACCTGTATGAGTACTAATAATAGGCGTTGTATAAAAAATTTCTGATTGAGCAAATCCACTCACTTTTTCAACCGCCGCTTTCATACTTTCAGCTAAAGGAATTGCTTTCGCATGCGGAATTGCAACAGCTTTTACGACTTTTCCAGCCGTATCTTGCTCAAATAACTTAGCTAATGTTTTTACAATTTGGCCTTGGCTACGAACTTTCGTTACAGGATTATAAACACCGTCTTCAAGACTAGCAATTGGCTTTATATTAAGTAGCGAACCGATAAACGCTTTTCCTTTACCGATACGTCCACCCTTCACTAAGTTTTCTAATGTATCCACTACTACATATAAACGAGTATTCTTTCTTACTTCATCTACACGTTTTAAAATTTCTTCTAGTGAGCGTCCGTCATTTGCCATTTTTGCAGCTTCAATTACTTGATATGCTAAAGCATGTGTAATAAATTGAGAATCAACAACTGTTACTTTTGTATCAGTCATTGATGCAGCGCTATTTGCAGTTGCTACAGTACCGCTCATTCCACTTGTCATATGGATAGAAAGGACTTCGCTTCCATCTTCCCCTAGCTTGTCATACATTTCTACAAATGTACCCATAGCTGGTTGTGATGTTTTTGGTAATTCCTCTGATTTAATCATTTCTTCAATAAATTCGTCAGGTTGTAAATCAACGCGATCTAAATATGTTTGTCCATTTACAGAGATTGATAATGGTAAAACATGAATGTCATACTTTTCGATTACGTCTTGTGATAAATCTGCCGTTGAATCTGTTACAATTTTAATTTTTTGCATACTATACTTCTTCCCTTTCCAATACGCTCTCCTTGTTATTATACTAGTATTCCCATTGCTTTCAACAATTTGGAACGAAATTTCATCAAATTAATTATATTTTCATATCTAAAATGAAAAAGACAGAGTTTACTAACCCTGTCCGTACTTCGTATCATGCATTTTTTTCAAGGGTATTTGTTTTATATACATTTAAATAATCATTCCACTTCAAACAATTTTGTAAATATTCACGGAAAGAATACGAAAATCTTGGGTGTTTTTGTCTTTGAATTTTTGCAATAAATAATTGAAGACGAGACTGAATTAGAAACGATAATGGATGCTGTGCCTGTAGGACAGGGATTTCGAATATTTTAATGCAATCCCCTGTTGAATGAGTGAAATAAAAACTTTTCGTAATCACAATATCAATCCTCTTTTTCATTGGATTTTTGAACTTCCTCTACTTTGCGCTGTAACACGTTGTTTAAAGTGGAGTAAAATCAGACTTATATGATTTCTGTAGTCCTTATGGCTAGAAGATTTATACTCTATTCATCTCCACCTAATTCACCTTCCCGTCCTAAATATCTCTGAGACGGGAATCTCATTATCCATCAATTGTTTAATACATTTAGTATAAGCTTATAAAAGCGCAAAGTTTGTCTAAATTTTGGAGATTCTATAATTTTTTTCTTCTATATATTGTATACGTTTATAGCTATAGTATAACAAATAAATAAAAAAGTGCCTTTATAACGAGGCACTTTTCGACTGCATTTCTTCTCTTTTCTTTTTCCTCTTACTAACAACCTTTGATAACGCAATACTTACTTCATAAATACAAATAAGCGGCACTGCAACTAAACTATGAGATAAAAAGTCTGGCGGTGATATACAAGATGCAATGATAATTAATGCTACGTAAGCATACCTTCTTATTTTTATTAAAAATTCCGCCGTAAGTATTCCAATACTAGTTAAAAACATTACAACGACTGGCAATTCAAAAATCACAGCAAATGGAACTGTTAAATTAAGTACAAAATGAAAATACTTTTCTGTCGTAAACATCGTATTAAACATTTCATTACCTATCGTAGTTAAAAAGTGAAATAGAAACGGCATTACAATGAAATATCCAAAACATAAACCTGCGAGAAATAATATAGACAATACCGGTATATACATTATTGTCATCTTTTGTTCATTTGGATGTAAACCCGGTTTTACAAATAACCAAATTTGTATAGCAGCAAAAGGAATTGTACAAACGATAGCAAATACTGTAGCAATCGAGAAAAAAATCCACAATACATCACTTGGACCGAGAACAGTTAATTTCATTGGTAAATCTTTTACAAGCCAAAAATAAATATCCTTTGTAAAAGTAAATCCAATAATTAAAAATAGTACAAAGGATAACACCGTATATATTACTCTTTTTCGAAGCTCAACAATATGTTCTACTACGCTCATTTCCCGATCTTCCATCTCGTTCACCACACTTTATTTATCCATTACAAGGAAAATACACTACATTTTTTCTTTCTTTTCCTTTTCTTGAAATGCGTCATCTGTCAATTCTTTCGTTGATTTTTTAAACTCTTTTAACGTTTCCCCTAAAGCCTTCCCGATTTCCGGCAATTTTTTAGGTCCAAATAAAATGAGTACTGCTACTAAAATTAAAATTAACCCTGGAAAGCCAATATTTGAAAACATTTCCCCATCCCCTTTATTAGTAGTTTCCTTGTCCTACTATTACATAATTTTATTTTGTCAAAAAAGTTTGAAAACGTCAACAAATCCATTGTCTTTTATCAAAAAAATTCAAAAATATAATCAATTATACAAATTTCATTTTCTATTGCTCTTGTGTATGATATGGTAAGGGAAATGACATATTATTTTATGATAGTAGAAAGGATTTGCATTATGACTGAAAAAATGACACGAATGACCCAATTTGTAAAAGAAGAAATTGCAAATGCAATTACACATGGTATCGGTGCCATTTTAAGCATCCCTGCCTTAATCATATTGATTATTCATGCTTCTAAGCACGGTACCGCATCAGCTGTAGTTGCATTTACTGTTTATGGTGTAAGCATGTTCTTACTGTACTTGTTTTCAACATTGCTACATAGCATTCATCATCCTAAAGTAGAAAAAATATTTACTATTTTAGATCATTCAGCCATTTACTTATTGATTGCTGGCACGTATACTCCTTTTCTACTTATTACACTTCGTGGCCCATTAGGATGGACGTTGCTTGCTATAATATGGACACTAGCAATCGGAGGTATCGTCTTCAAAATTTTCTTTGTACGTCGCTTTATAAAGGCTTCAACTTTATGTTACATCATTATGGGATGGCTCATAATCGTTGCCATTAAACCACTTTATGAAAATCTAACTGGACATGGTTTTTCACTACTTTTAGCAGGTGGAATTTTATATTCTGTCGGAGCTATATTCTTCCTTTGGGAAAAGCTACCTTTCAACCATGCTATATGGCACCTGTTCGTTTTAGGTGGTAGTGCGATGATGTTCTTCTGTGTACTCTTTTATGTCTTACCTACAGCATAATAAAAAAGGATTCAGCTTACTATAAGCTGAATCCTTTTTTATTACTTATGTAATTGTGATGCGATAACTTCCTGTGTATGCTTCGTTAATTCTTTAATATCCATATTCGCATAATCTTCAGGTGTAATCGGCTTAGAAATTGTTACTGTTGCATGAGCTGGCTTCATACGATTTCCATTCGCTTCAAACATCTTATATGTACCATCTAACGTTACAGGTAAAATTGCTACACCTGACTTTACTGCAAGGTGGAAACTACCAGCCTTAAACTCTCCAACTTCGCCGCCCTTACTTCTCGTTCCTTCTGGGAAAATTACGATAGAATGTCCATTCTTTAATAGTTCGATTCCGTCTTTAATTGCTTTAAGAGATTGACGACGATCGCTACGATCCATAAATACACAATTCATAAGTTCCATCCAAGTTGGTACAACTGGGAACTTTTTAATCTCTGCTTTTGACACGAATCCAATTGGTTTATTTAAGTAACCTAGTAAAACAGGGATATCCATATTACTTTGGTGATTACTTACAACTAGTACCGGCTTGTCTTTCGGAACATTTTCAAGCCCTTTCACTTCTACTGTCCCTCCAGCTACACGTACCATTTTCTTACCAAACCAATTTGTCGTTTTGTACACAGCATTATCTTTTTCTTTTGGCGCCATCTTATTTACTTGTCTTTTAAGACGCCACATTCTCGGTGTAATCGCAATTACAATTAAAATTAAATAAAAGATTTTAAAAAACGTTTGAATCATACAGAACCCCCACCTATTATCATTCCGACCTTCATTATACTAGACAAACGAAGGAAAAAGAAGAAAAAAGTCTAAACAGCAAGTGTTTGGACTTTTTAAGCATTCTATATTAGAAACGTTTTGCTAATTCACGAGCATTAGCAATTGCTGCTTCTTTAATTTCTTGTGCTTTTTCAGGGTTTGCATTCATACCTTCAACTGCGATATATTCAGTATCATTTACACCGACAAATCCTAATACAGTCTTTAAGTGATTGCGACCGAAGTCTACAGCTGCGTATGCTCCTTCAGAATATACGCCACCTGTTGCTTGAATGTGAAGTGCTTTTTTACCTTCTAATAAGCCGACTGGACCATTTTCAGTATATTTGAATGTTTTACCTGCGATTGCTACGTTATCTAAGTATGCTTTTACTACTGGTGGATAGCTAAAGTTCCACATTGGAGTTACGAATACATAACGATCTGCATTCATAAATGTTTCTAAGTTTGTGTTCATTGCTGCTACTTTTTGTTGTTGAACTTCAGTTAAAGCTTCAAAGCCTTCACCTGCTGCAAATTTACCCCAAGCAGCAAATACATCTGCATCAATTGCTGGTACTGTAGTGTTGAATAAATCAATTGTTACAACTTCGTCTTGTGGATGTTCGTTTTTATAAGCTTCGATGAAAGCTTCCCCTACTGCCATTCCGAAAGAACCTTCTGCTGAATTTGGATTTGCTGTAATAAATAGTACTTTTGTCATTGTATTCTCTCCCTTTTTTCTCTTTATCTTTAATTCAAGATTTGTTTTTTAAAAGTTAATAACTTACCTTATGTAAGTATAATACAAAAAGTTTTAATCAATGTCAATAAAAAATAGCTACTTTTTTTTCGTAAGTTAATGATTTACTTTGTTTCCTTAAAATTTAGTATACAGATATTAAGAATTCTTTCGTATAAAAAGGCTACCTCTACAACTTATAGAGATAGCCTTCTATTACATATTATTTTTGAAATACATGTTTTACTTTTTCAGCTGGAATATTACTCCCGCCTCTACCTTTTACATCTTCAATCATCATTGTAATGACCATATCTGGTGAATTTAAATCAAATGCAGCGAACCAACCTAGTTCTTTTCCTTCGGCCTCTTTTGATACTTTTAATTCCGCTGTACCTGTTTTTCCAGCAAGAGTCATACCATCAATTTTAGCAATTTTCCCTGTACCATCTGGATCATTAATTACTTTCGTCATTGCAGTTTTTAATATATCCTGATTTCCTTTAGAAATTACATTTTCTTTCCAAGCTTTTGGTTGTTTATCTGTTTTAATAATATACGGTGACGGAATCGTTCCATCATTTACAATCGGCGCATACGTTAAAGCTAAATGAAGAGGAGTCATTAATACTTGTCCTTGTCCATATCCCGTATCTGCCATTTGAATATCATTTTTAATGCCGTCATTTGCAATTTTAGAAGCAGGGAATCCATATTCAATTGGTAGTTTCTCATCGAATCCGAATTTTTTTGCTTCACTCATAAACTTGTCTTTTCCGATTTTTAAAGCTTCTTGTGCGAAGTAAATATTATCCGAGTATTTCATCGCCTTATCAAAATCAATCGGATTTGCATCTTTCACACGCGTTACATAGTAATTACCCCAAGAAGAATCTTTTGTCCATTTTAATCCTTCAATTTTCAACTCTTCTTTTGGATCAATCGTTTTCGTTTCAAGACCAATTGCAGCTGTAATAGGTTTAAATACAGAACCTGGTACCGACAATTGTGTAAAGCGATTTGTCATTGGTTTTTTCGGATCATTATTCCAAGCTTCGCGTTGTGCCTTCGATGTCCCTCGTGCAATTATATTAGGATCATATGCTGGACTACTTACTAGTGCAATTGTTTCTCCACTTTTCGGATTAATTGCTGCACTTGAACCAGCTTCGCCCTTCATTTCATTATACGTTTTTTCTTGAACAACACTATCAATAGTTAAAGTTACATTTTCTCCATCAACAGCATCTGTTTTTGCTAAATTTTTAATTTCTTTTCCTTGCGCATCTTCTACAAAGACACGGCCACCTTTTTTACCGCGTAACTTTTCCTCTAATACTTGCTCTAAGCCAGCTTTACCAACTGGGTCATCAGCTTGATAGCCTTTCTTTTGTAGCGTTTTTAAATCTTCAGCATTTACCTTTCCAATATAACCAGTCAGATGAGCTGCCGCTTCCCCTAACGGATATGTACGAACATTTACAGGTTTTGTTGAAACACCTGGTAAATCAATGTACGTATTTTGTGTTGCCCCTTCAGGCAAAATTCCAATTGGTACGAGATACCCTGGTTTTACCCATTTAGCAGCTAATTTTTGATCAATTTCTTCTACAGACATATTTAATAACTTCGCTACTGTTTCTTTCGTTTGCGGAGCAGTATCGCCTAACTTTTCAGGAATCAATCCGATTTCAGAAGCTTTCCCATTCGTTGCAAGACCTTTTCCATTACGATCGTATATTTCACCACGTTTTGGCTGTGTTGTCTGCATACGCACTTTACTATCTTTCGTCATACCTGGGAAAATAAAATCAGGAGTCCAATCTATTTTCCAAGATTCTTTATCTCCATCTTTTTCTTTCACCATTTTTGCTTCATGACCAAATGTAATTTTACCACCAACTGTATCCATGCTTACTTTAAAAGGAACAGGGCCTTCATCTTTTTTATCTTCTTTTACTTCCCCTGCTTCTACCTTTAAGTCTTTCACTTCGATACCAGAATAAATTTTTTCATATTTCTCAGTAAACTCTTTCTTTGAAATATCTTTTTTTGCATTTTTTGATAGTTGATCATACATATCTGCAAATTTTTGTTTATTCCACGCTTTTACATATGTATCAAACGCTTCTTGTGGTTTTTCTTCTTTACCACATCCAACTAACATGAATGTTAAGCAAAGAAAAAGAATCCCCCATATCTTTCTCAATCGATTCTCCTCCTCTTTCTATATTAGTACTTTTGAAAATTTTAGCATTTTTACATGCTACCTATCATTATAGCACTATCGAATCTCATCTATAAACTTATATTGGTGAATATAAATAAAAAGATTGATGCGAATTCTCACATCAATCTTTTTTATTATTGTTGCTTCTCATATACATGGTAATAATACGTATACGGGTTTTTTTCATCCGTTAAACCTTTTTCTACAAAAATCTCTTTCCAATTTGTCATATCCATTTCTGGGAAGAATGTATCTCCTTCAAATGCATGATGGATTTTTGTTATATATAACTTGTCTACATAAGGTAAAAAGAGGTCGTAAATTTGCGCTCCACCAAAAATAAAAATCTCTTCTTCATTTTTACATAGTTCAAACACTTCTTCTACAGAATGAACAACTTCACAACCTTCAACATGATACCCTTCATTACGAGTTACAATAATATTACGTCTTCCAGGCAGTGGTCTACCAATCGCTTCATAGTTCTTTCTTCCCATAATAAGCGGGTGACCCATCGTTGTTTTCTTCACGTATTGTAATTCACTCGGCAAACGCCAAGGTAAATTATTATCTTTACCAATTACTCTATTTTCGTCCATAGCGACCATAAATGAAACAATCATTTTTTCATCTCCTCTACAATTATACTGCAACCGGTGCTTTAATTGCTGGATGCGGATCGTATCCTTCAATCGTTAAATCTTCCATTTCAAAATCGAAAACAGATTTCACATCTGGATTTAATGTAAGTTTCGGGAATGGACGTGGTTCACGTGCCAATTGCTTTTCTACTTGTTCAAAATGATTTGTATAAATGTGTGCATCACCAATTGTATGAACAAATTCTCCCACTTCAAGTCCGCATTCATGTGCAATTAAATGTGTTAGTAGTGAGTAACTTGCAATGTTAAATGGAATTCCAAGGAATATGTCACCACTTCTTTGATATAACTGACAAGAAAGCTTTCCATCTGCTACATAAAACTGGAATAGCGTATGACAAGGCGGTAAGGCCATACTCGGTACGTCTTCAGGATTCCAAGCAGAAACGATTAAACGACGTGAGTCTGGTGTTTTTTTAATCATTTCAATTACATCTTTTAATTGATCAAGTGTCTCACCAGCTGTCGTTTTCCAAGCACGCCATTGTTTACCGTAAACGTCTCCTAAATAACCATATTTATTTGAGAACTCATCATCTTCTAAAACGTTCTTTTTAAACAATTCCATTTGCTCGTCGTACTGTACTTTAAATTCTTCATCTTGTTGTGAGCGAAGACCAAAATCAGTCATGTCAGGACCAGTATACTCATCACTTTCTACCCAGCTCTTAAAAGCCCATTCATTCCAAATGTTATTATTATGCTGCAATAAATAGCGAATATTTGTATCACCTTTCATAAACCAAAGTAGTTCACTTGCTACAAGGCGAAATGGTACTCTTTTTGTCGTTAATAAAGGAAATCCTTTGCTCAAATCAAAACGCATTTGATATCCAAATACAGATACCGTTCCTGTCCCTGTACGATCTTCTTTCTTCGTACCATGTTCCATTACATGGCGGCATAAATTTAAGTATTCATTTTCAGCATGTTTCATATGTAGGAAAACCTTCTTTCAATCGTATATGGAATTTATCATAACATGAAAAATGGTAAATTTAATAATCTTAATTAATAAAATTTCTTGCGCTAATTCTTACAAAATTATTAACTTTCCATATTTTAAAAGGTTTTCATTTTCTATTACCGAAAGTATAGTGCGGTAGATCAAAATTTATATTTGGAGGTTAGAAATATGTCTAAAATTGAAACACCTGTTATGACTTCTTTACAAACCACGGTTGAAAAAATGATGAAGGATTTAAATGTTCCTGGTGTTGCTGTCGCTGTTATAAAAGACGGTGAAGTTATTCTTTCAGAAGGTTTCGGCTATCGTAATATAGAAACAAAAGAGGCTGTTACACCGAATACTCGATTCGCAATCGGTTCCTCAACGAAAGCGTTTGGTACACTTTCATTAAGCTTGTTAGCACAGCAAAAAAAGTTTAATTGGGATGCTCCTGTCCCGTCTTATATACCTAACTTTACTTTATCTGAACTACTTGCTAGCTCACAAGTTACAGGACGGGATTTAGCTTCTCATCGAACTGGAGTGAGTCGTCATGAGGCTCTTTGGTACAGTTCTTCCTTATCTCGAAAAGATCTCGTTGAAAAAATAAAACATTTACCACTTGATGCACCGTTCCGGACTGCATTTCTATATAACAACTTAATGTATGCAACAATTAGCTACATTGTTGAAAACATTACAAATCAAACGTGGGAGCAATACACTACAGAACATATTTTAGAACCTTTAAATATGAGACATACAAACTTCTCTGTTAACGATTCACAAACTACAGATGATTACGCTTTACCTTACATTGAAAATGACGGTGAAATAAAAGCAGTTCCATTCCGTAACATCGATACAGTTGGCGCTGCTGGGTGTATTAATTCCACAATTGAAGATATGGCAAATTGGGTACTTCTCCACTTAAATGAAGGAAAATTTGGAGATCATGAATTAATCTCCTCTGAATTATTACAACAAATGTATACACCACACAATTCAATTCAATTCCAGACCAACCGGTTTTATCACTCCCTGAATCTCCATTAAATAGTTACGGTCTTGGTTGGTTTATTAGCGCTTATCGTGGTAAAAAAGTGATTCATCATGGCGGTAATATCGATGGATTTTCAGCGCTTGTTTCATTCATACCAACAGAAAACATAGGCCTTGTCATTTTAACGAATGCTGGAGGAACATTACTTCCTACTTATCTCGCTAATCAAATTTATGACGAACTACTTGAATTAGAATCCATTGATTGGCATAAACGTGCTGTAGAAGATACTAAAAAAATGAAGGAAATGATGAAAGAAGCAACTGAATCCCTCCCTGAACAAATTAAAGGGACTACACCTTCGCACAAGTTAGAGGATTATACTGGTACTTTTGAACATCCTGCATACGGAACATTACAAGTATACAAACGAGATGATTCGTTATATGTACAATTTATGGAAATGGATATTCAATTAGAGCATCATCATTACGACATCTTCTCCACAAAAGTTGACTTATTCCAAATGAAAATGAGCTTATTATTCGCTTATGAAATGAATGTAAGTGGTGAATTCCCATCCCTTCAGTTACATGTACCAGCTACATTAAGTACTCAGCCGCTTACATTTAAGAAAATTAAATAAGTATCTTGATGGTAAAAAATAAAGGTAGGTGCGAATCACACCTACCTTTTCTATTTCATATCAATCTTATCTGGTTGAAACCAAATTGGCTTCGATAACTCAAAGTTATTATGATCCTCTAAAACTATAGTAAGACGCTCTAACATATCATCTAACATATGCGGCGCTGCTCGTAATGTCCAGACAACTGAGGAGAAAACTGTCATGCCAACATACACCGTGTATAATTTCCAGAACTCCTCTGGTATTTTCCTATTAAAGTATCCTTCTATTTGTCCGATTGAATACGGAATACTAATATCCCTTGCAAACAGTGCAATTTTTACGAAATCATGAATTGGGTCACCCCAGTCATAGCCATTAAAATCAACAACACCTACATATTTTCCATCCCGTACAATTATATTTTCTAAATGAAAATCATCGTGTTGAAATCGATTCGGGCG
>NZ_JBNLYE010000127.1:0-11738 GCF_050172095.1 Bacillus sp. GMs2/2 | reverse complement strand
TCAGTGGATCATTACGTTAGAAAAGGAAGGGTGTGGAATATGCCAGATTTAGTGAGTGATGTAAGCCATTATATGAATTATTTAGTGACGAAACGAAATACTGTTTCTAGTAATATTGCAAATGCAAATACACCTGGCTATAAAGCACAAGATGTAACATTTGCTGAGCAGATGAAAAAAAGTAGTGCATTATATAAAAACAATGCGGCTGATTTAAAGAGCAATCCAGATTTATATCAAACGAATGAAATGCACTTGCCGACAGTAAATACGAAAAATACATATGCAAAGATTCAAACAAAATCAATGCAAACGAATAAAGACGGAAATAGTGTGGATGTAACGACAGAAATGCTAGATTTAATGAAAACAAATCAGTTATACGGTATTTCAATTAACGCAATTAATACACAATATGCAATTAACCAAGCGGCACGCGGACGTTAAAAGTAGAAGGAGAGACAACGAATGTTTCAGGCAATTAATGCAAGTGGCTCAGGGCTAACGACAGCGAGAAAGTGGATGGAAGTTACTTCTAACAATATTGTAAATGCAAATACAACGGCGGCTCCGGGGACAGATTTATATGAGCGTCGTAGTGTGGTGCTAGAATCAAACAATAGTTTTGCAAGTATGTTAGATGGGTCTCCTACTAACGGAGTGAAAATAAAAAGTATTGAAGCAGACAAAACGGAAAATTTAGTGTATGATCCGACGCATCCGCACGCAAATGAAGAAGGATATGTACGTTATCCAAATATTGATGTAACTGCTGAAATGACGAATGTAATGGTTGCTCAAAAAATGTATGAAGCGAATACGAGTGTATTAAATGCAAATAAAAAAATGCTTGATAAAGATTTAGAAATCGGCCGAGGATAAGGGGGAAGATAGTAATATGAAAATCCAACCAATGTTACATACACAACCATTTGGAGCAATTCAGTCAATTGGTGCACCGAAAACTTCTCAAACATCTGTAGTTGAGGGGAAAAAGTTTATTGATTTATTGGAAGATATGAATCAAACGCAAAACAATGCACAAACAGCAGTATATGATTTACTAACTAAAGGGGTAGGAGAAACACATGACGTTTTAATTCAGCAAAAGAAAGCTGAGTCTCAAATGAAAACGGCTGCTCTCGTACGTGATAATCTTATTGAAAATTATAAGTCACTAATTAATATGCAAATTTAGGAAAGTGGACGGGTGTGTTTAAATGGAAAAGATGAAAAATGTTATTCAATCATTAAAAACGTGGCATAAGTTAGTAATTGGTGCTGCGCTTTTAGCGATTGTAACAGGAGCACTTTTATACTTCACCTTGCCAGATAAATATGTTGTTGTATATCAAAATTTAAATGATACAGATAAACAAGAGATTACAGCAGAATTATCGAAGTTAGGTGTCGATTATCAATTAGCGGCCGATGGTTCGATTCGTGTGCAAAAGAATGATGCTCCATGGGTTCGAAAAGAAATGAATGGGATGGGCTTACCGTTTAATTCTAAAAGCGGTGAGGAAATTTTATTAGAAAGCTCGCTCGGTTCAAGTGAGCAAGATAAAAAAATGAAGCAAATTGTCGGTACGAAGAAGCAATTGGAGCAAGATATTGTAAGAAACTTTGCAACAGTTGAAACGGCAAATGTTCAAATTACATTGCCTGAAAAAGAGACAATTTTTGATGAAGAAAAAGCAAAAGGAACAGCGGCGATTACGGTTGGAGTGAAGCGTGGCCAATTGTTAACAGCTGATCAAGTTGCAGGTATACAGCAAATGATTAGTGCAGCAGTTCCTGGTGTGAAGGCAGAAGAAGTAAGTGTTATTGATAGTAAAAAAGGTGTTATCTCAAAAGGGACAGATGAAGCACATTCTAGTAGTTCCTCTTCTTACGAGAAAGAAGTAGAGATGCAGCACCAACTTGAAGGTAAATTAAAGCAAGATATTGATGCAACATTAATGACGATGTTTAAACCGAATGAATATAAAGTGAATACGAAAGTATCTGTAAACTACGATGAAGTGACACGTCAGTCAGAAAAGTATGGTGATAAAGGTGTACTTCGTAGTAAACAAGAGCAAGAGGAAAGCTCTACTGCGCAAGAAGGGGCAGATACGAAGCAAGGTGCTGGTATTACAGCGAACGGTGAAGTGCCAAACTACGGTACGAACAATAATCAAAATGGTAAAGTTGTCTATGATAATAAAAATGGTAACAAAATCGAAAACTATGAAATAGATAAAACAGTTGAAACAATTAAGAAACACCCAGAATTAACGAAAACAAATGTTGTTGTATGGGTAGATAATGATACGTTAGTAAAACGTAGAATTGATATGACAACTTTTAAAGAAGCGATTGGAACAGCGGCAGGACTTCAAGCTGATCCGAACGGTAACTTTATAAATGGTCAAGTTAACGTTGTAACTGTTCAGTTCGATCAGCCGAAAGCCGAAAAAGAGAAAGAGCCAGAAAAAAGTGGTATGAACTGGTGGTTATTCGGTGGAATTACAGCTGGCTTATTAGCAATCGGTGGTCTAGTATGGTTCTTATTAGCAAGACGTAAGAGAAAGAAAGAAGAAGAGGAATATGAAGAATACTTAGCAGAAGAGGAAGTGGCTGCAAGTAATGAGAGTATCTTGGAAATTCCTGAAGAAAAAATAGTGCCAGAGCCAAAACCTGAACCAGAAGAACCGAAAGAACCTACGTTAGATGAACAAGTGCAGGATGCTACGAAAGAACATGTAGAAGGTACTGCAAAAGTAATTAAAAAATGGTTAAACGGACAGTAAGGGAGGAACAACGATGTTAGATGAAATCTCCTCCAAAGAAAAAGCTGCCATCCTTATTCGTACATTAGAAGAAGGGGTGGCAGCAAAAGTCATAGAATATATGACAGCTGAGGAAAAAGAAGTATTACTTCGTGAAATCGCAAAGTTTCGTGTATACAAACCAGAAACGTTAGAAAATGTACTAGGAGAGTTCTTATATGAACTAAATGTAAAAGAATTGAACTTAGTCACTCCAGATAAAGAATACATTCGTCGCATATTTAAAAACATGCCAGAAGACGAACTGGAAAAATTATTAGAAGATCTTTGGTATAACAAAGATAATCCGTTTGAGTTCTTAAATTCACTTACAGATTTAGAGCCACTTCTTACAGTGCTTAATGATGAGTCACCACAAACAATTGCAATTATCGCTTCGTACATTAAACCACAACTTGCGTCTCAATTAATTGAGAGATTGCCAGATCATAAGCGCGTTGAAACGGTAATGGGTATAGCGAAACTAGAACAAGTTGATGGTGAGTTAATTAACCAAATTGGTGAGTTGTTAAAATCGAAATTAAATAATATGGCATTTAGTGCAATTAATAAAACTGATGGCTTGAAAACAATCGTAAATATTTTAAATAATGTTTCACGAGGTGTTGAAAAAACAGTCTTTCAAAAGCTGGATGAAGTCGATTATGAGTTATCTGAGAAAATTAAAGAAAATATGTTTGTCTTTGAAGACTTACTTGGTCTTGAAGATCTTGCGCTTCGCCGTGTGTTAGAAGAAATTACAGATAACGGTGTTCTTGCGAAAGCACTTAAAATTGCAAAAGAAGAAATTAAAGAGAAATTATTTACATGTATGTCTTCAAACCGTAAAGAGATGATTCTAGAAGAATTAGATGGCTTAGGACCGCTTAAGATGACGGATGCTGAAAAAGCGCAGCAAACGATCACTGGTACAGTGAAAAAGCTAGAGAAAGAAGGAAGAATTATCGTTCAAAGAGGTGAAGAGGATGTCCTTATTTAAAAACAGAATTCCGAAGAATTCTGTTTCTTTTTCTGAAGAAACGTATGAATTACAATTTCCAAAACCAGCTTCAGTTCAAATAGAAGAGGAAGAATTACAAGCTGATCATGCAGAACTTCGCGCCCAGCAAGAATCATTACATATGGAAATGAATCAGCTAAGGCAAGAGAAGCAAATGCTAGAACGAGAGCGTCAGCAGTTATTACAAGATAAAGAACAATTTCAAATGCATATTCATGAACAAGTGGAACAGATGGAAGCAACGCGTGTGCAGTTTCAAAAAGAACAACAAGAAATAGCATATGAATGGACAGAGTTATTATGGGATCAATCATTTCATCTAGCAGAAAAAATTGTGAATCAAGCGGTAGATTCACGATTGCTTGATGTGTTACCTATTTTAACGGGCATCGTGCAAACATTGCCAACTTCGTTTGAAAAATTAATCATTACAGTACATCCAGAAACGTTTGAACGTATTCAAGAAGAGAAGGAGAATACGAAAGAATATTGGCTACTACAATTAGTAGAATGGAAATATGATTTCTCCCTGCAGTTTGGTGAATTTGTTCTGGAAGAAGAGAAAGAGTTCTTTGAATTTAAATTTGCACCTATATTTGCGAAACTTCGTCAGAAATGGGAAGAAGAGAAGTTATTTGAGGAGCAAAATGTATGAGCCGTCTGTTAATGAATGAGAACGAAAAATGGAATAAGTTCATTGAAACACCGCTGTATACGAAAGTAGGCAAAGTTCATAGTGTACAAGAACAGTTTTTCGTAGCAAAAGGGCCGAAAGCGAAGATCGGAGATGTTTGCTTCGTTGGAGAACATAACGTCTTATGTGAAGTGATTGCCATTGAAAAAGAAAATAATATGCTACTTCCATTTGAACAGACAGAAAAAGTATGTTATGGAGATTCAGTGACATTAGTTTCAGAAGATGTTGTTGTACCACGTGGTAATCACTTGCTCGGAAAAGTGTTAAGTGCAAATGGTGAAGTGTTAAATGAGGAAGCTGAAAACATTCCATTACAGAAAATAAAACTAGATGCACCGCCTATACATGCATTTGAACGTGAAGAGATTACCGATGTATTTGAAACAGGAATAAAATCAATTGATTCTATGCTAACAATTGGTATCGGTCAAAAGATTGGTATTTTTGCTGGGTCAGGTGTTGGTAAATCAACTTTACTTGGAATGATAGCAAAAAATGCAAAAGCTGATATAAATGTTATTAGTTTAGTAGGAGAACGTGGCCGGGAAGTAAAAGACTTTATTCGAAAAGAGTTAGGCGAGGAAGGTATGCGAAAAAGCGTCGTTGTTGTAGCGACGTCAGATGAAAGTCACCTTATGCAACTTCGTGCAGCGAAACTTGCAACGTCTATTGCTGAATACTTCCGTGATCAAGGTAATAACGTATTACTTATGATGGACTCTGTTACTCGTTTTGCCGATGCACGAAGAAGTGTTGATATTGCTGTTAAAGAGTTACCGATTGGTGGTAAAACACTGTTAATGGAAAGTTATATGAAGAAGTTGTTAGAGCGGTCCGGAAAAACACAAAAGGGATCTATAACAGGTATTTATACGGTGCTTGTTGATGGGGATGATTTAAATGGTCCTGTACCAGATTTAGCACGTGGTATTTTAGATGGACATATCGTATTAAAGCGTGAGCTTGCAACGCTTAGTCATTACCCTGCAATTTCAGTATTAGATTCAGTAAGTAGGATTATGGAAGAAATTGTTTCGCCACATCATTGGCAACTTGCAAATGAAATGAGAAAGATTTTATCAATTTATAAAGAAAATGAATTGTATTTTAAGCTAGGAACGATTCAAGAAAATGAAGAAAATGCTTATATTTTTGAATGTAAAAATAAAGTAGAAGGCATAAATACATTTTTAAAGCAAGGTCGATCGGATAGTTTCCAATTTGATGATATCGTTGAAGCGATACAGCATATAGTATAAGGCCTCTGCCCAAGAGGTCTTATTTTTTTGTTTTTTAATATTTCGCAGATTTTTTTGGAAAAAAACTATATAATAGAAAAAGAGAACGTTATAATAGAAAGGGGCTATGAAAACAGGTGGATAAACAGCAGTACGACACAATAAAATTGCAAATAAACCAAGAAAAAGAACATATTTTAAAAGAAGTGTATGAATTAACAGCTGAAAAAAGAAAAATAGAACAAAAAAAAGAATATGATTTATATGTTGTGAAATCGCGTAGTAAAGTCGTACAAACTGGGCAACGTATTATGGCTGGCATGCTTTCTTCACATACGTTTTCACCTGAAAGAATAGAAGAATGGAATCGAAAAATTAAAAAAACGGAAGGTTTTATTCAAAAAAATGAAAGCCTTTTAGAGCAAGTAAAAGAAAAAGAACGTGTCATTGATGAGATGTATCAAGAAGATTGCAAAAAGCTTGCGAAAGCACAAGAAAAGCTGGAAGAAAAAATGCTTCTGGATTTGAAAATGTGTATGAATGGATGAGGTGAATGTAGTGATACAGTCTGTATTACCGGTGCAACAAAGTTTACCTCCGCAAAAAGAAAAAGGGCTAGAAGTACAATCAAAAAATGAAGATTCTTCATTCGATCGTACGATGAGAATGGAAAATAAAAAACAGCCGCAAACGGAGAAAACGAAACGAGAAGAAGCACCAAAAGAAGAGAGAAAAGATTATATTCTTTCTAAAAAATCGGTAACGGAAGAAGAACCTATTGTAAAGAAAGAAGAAAAAAAAGAGACAGAACAGTTGTTATTAGCTGTATCTGAGCAAATGGTTGCAATTGAGCAATTACATGTGCAGCCGGAATTGTTATATCAATACATACAAAAAATACAAGAGCTATATAAAGAATATGGCAATATTAAACTTAATGAATTACCTGCAGCTGAATTACAACAATTACAAGAACTTCTTTCAAATATGAATATCAAAAATGCTATATGTTTAGAAGATACAATGCAAATGGTATTAGACAAAATGAAGATGCCAGAGCAAACGATGCAAGCATTGAAGGTTGTAGAAACAGAAACTTGTAATATTGCAAAGGAAAAAGAAGAGTTTAAAGAGGTAGATCTTCCGAAACTTGAGAGCGATGATGCAAAGGTAGAGTTGCCAGAAGTTGATGCATTAAACGATTCGAGCTCTGCAGGTGCAGAATTATTAAATAAAACGACGAGTACCGAACAAATAGGGAAATCAAATAGTGGTGCTGAGAAAGTTTCATTACCTGACTTAGGAAAGAAAATGGAAGCGCAAGTAGAAGCGCTGCAAAAATTTGTAGTGAAACAAGAACGTGTTTTATTCCAGTTAAATCCAGAAAAACTTGGTACATTAACATTGTTTATGAAAAAACACGGAGATCAAATTGACGTTCACGTAGAAATGGAAAAACACGATGCGAAAAAACGTGTTGAAATCATTTTTGATGAATTGAGATTAAAGTTAAAAGAAAAAGAAATCAATATTCAAATTAGCTATTCAGATAAAGATGAAAATCGCAAAGAACAGCGAGAACAAGAGCAAAGGCAAAAACAGAAATTAGCAAATACAAATCATGAAAAACAACAATCAACAGAATTTGCGGGATTATTGGAGGAATAAAGCGTGCCAACAGTTGGATTAAATACAACGAGTACAAATCATATTCCGTTACAAGCAGGAGCGCAAAAAAGTAATGTACCTGTTAATGGTGTACAATCGCCAGTGCAACAAAGTAATGGAGTTTCAGCAGGAGCGCAAAAGACTCCTGGGGTAATGGGGAAAGATGATTTCTTAAAATTGTTTTTATCAAGTTTCCAACATCAAGATCCATTTAATGCGATGGATATGAATCAAATGATGAATCAGACAGCGCAGTTATCTCTTATGGAACAAGTACAGAATATGACGAAAGCAGTAGATAAGCTGCAATCAACGATGTATTCAACAGCACTTGATGGTGGAATGAAGTTTTTAGGGAAATACGTAAGAGGTGTTGACGGTGACGGAAACAAAGTAACCGGTCAAGTAGAAACGGTTCGTCTTGCGGAAAATAACGATGTACAGCTCGTTATTAATAATAAAGTTGTCTCTCTTCGTTTCGTTGAGAGAGTGTCTGATAAACCGATTGGGGAAACGAATCCAGAAGACGCAAAGAAAGACGATCAAAAAGTAACTGAAGAAGTAAAAACTACAAATTCATAAGGAGTGTCCATACGTTATGATTAAAGCGTTATATACAAGTATTACAGGGATGAATGCAACACAAAATGCATTAAGTGTAACTTCAAATAATATTGCCAATGCACAAACAGTAGGTTATAAAAAGCAAAAAGCAATGTTTGATGATTTACTATATAACAATTCGATTGGTGCAAAAGCCGATGATAAATATGCTGGAACAAACCCAAAAAGTATCGGTAACGGTGTAAAATTGAGCGGAACGGTTACCGATTATAGTGATGGTACAATTACGTTAACAGGTGGTAAAACACAAGCAGCAATGGAAGGTAATGGTTTCTTCGTTGTAGGTGATTCAAAAGGCGGAAATATGGAATTTACTCGTAAAGGTACGTTTGGGATATCTTCAGATTACTATATTACGAATACTGAAGGTCAATACGTATTTGCATACCCTGCAAATGAGGCAACTGGTGAAGTTGATTTATCTGGAATTCCAGGACCGTTGCAAATTCCAATGGGAACGGCAATTGGTGGTATTCGAACATCAAAAGGTGTAGTTGGAGGGAATATTCCAGCTGATGCAAAAGCAATCTCACAAGAGATACCTATATATGATAATGCTGGTAACACTTGGACGATGCGTGTGGAGTTTACACAAACGAGCGAACATAATTATTCATATAAAGTACAGATGCGCAATGATTCGAAAAAAGAAGGGTTTAAGGATGTTGAAGGTGCAGGCGGTAATATGGCATTTGATGCTGTTGGAAATCCAAGTCCGAAAGAGCAAGCAGCTAATATTCCATTTAATGGCGGCAATATAAAACTAGACTTAAGTAATTTAACGAATCATCCAACAGATAAAACATTATCAGTAACAGGCGTAGATGGTAGAGCGGCGGCGACTGTTAAAGATTGCTTCATTGCTGATGGTGGATATGTGATGGTAAAATATTCTGATGGAAGCATGAAAGCTGCTGGCCAATTAGCTGTTGCGATGTTCCCGAACGAAGGCGGACTAATGAAAACTGGTAATGGTAACTATACAGCGACGAATACGACGGGTATTTTAGCTCTTGGTGCATCTGGACAAAATGGAGCAGGAAAAGTACGTGGTAGTGCACAAGAAGGTGCAAACGTAGATTTATCTGTAGAATTCGTTGACTTAATGTTATATCAACGCGGATTCCAAGGAAATGCGAAAGTTATTAAAGTTTCAGATGAAGTATTAAATGAAGTTGTAAACTTAATTCGATAATATATATCGCATGGAAAAAATGTAATGGAGTAGAAAGGGTTTTTTATTCGTATGACAAGACAAGAGCGAATTTTACAATTGCCTTTTTTCGAAAATAAACGTGAACTTGCCGAGCAAGTATTAAAAATAGAACGAGAAGAGCATGTATATTTACCAGATCAATTTGAAATTAAGCAAGTGCCACCGTATTCATTTGGCGAAAAACAAGCAATCATTGGCCGTATCCATGAGTTTTATTTCATAAGTGTTGGTAGCGATAGTGTTTGGAAGTATCAACTGTTTAAGGATGAGATGAAGTGTCGTGAGTTTTTTGTTATGTTGCCAAATATTACAGATCAGCAGATAGCGTTTTGGTTTAATAACATAGAGTTATTGAAAAGTTCTTAAAAAGATCTAAAAAGCTCTTTTTAGGGTTGATGAGAGGACCCAGCGTTGTTTTTGAGCGGTTAGTGCCTAATAGGGCCTCGACTGGTGTGTAAGGACAAAGGTATGGAGAGTTACTAGGGTAGTATAAAAAGAGATAAGCAAAGTTTAGTGTGGATAAACAGTTATGGTCCAGAAGAGCTCCTAGTTGTAAGAATAGAGCTATGAAGGCGTACTGAGATAGTTGGAGATGAGATAATCATTTTATAGTAGGACAGTGCCTTCTGGATAGAATGTGACGATAGATTTTTATAAAAGGAGAGGTGAGGAGGATGGCGCAAAATAAGTATCGCGTTACATTCATTTCGCCGAGTGAGGTTGAGCAGCGGACTGTAATGGCGGCGAATAGTTTGCCAGATTTAATTCGTAAAGTAGAAAGTATTATCGCAGATCCAAACGGTTATTTTGTGAATGATAAAAAAAATAATTGTTATTTTAAAGTGATTAAAGAAAATGTTACGTTTATTCAATATGAGTTACTATTTTCGGATAAGGAAATTCATATTGAAAAATTAAAACATATAGCACCGGTAGTATTAAAACGATTATTCGAAGAAATAAATGACCCGGAATTATATGCACTTGCGCTACTTGATGTTGATATAGCAACGAAAGAATATGTGCTAGCAGAAATGAATTCTGAGCTGAGAATAAGAGTAGAGACGGAGCTTTCGAAAAAATGGGAAGCAATGCCGACGGAAATTGTAGGTGCACAAGAAGTTTTATTAGAGGCACTTGCTTCGTTTATACAAGATTAATTGTTTTTTAATAAAATGAATCGTTCGACTATCTATATTTTTTATATAGGTAGTTGACTTTTTCGCTTTTATAAAGCTTAATAATTAGATATACGGAATTAATGGAAGGGGAGCGACACCTTTATGTCACAAGCACAAAGTATTTTATTAGAAAGCGGAACAAATGAATTAGAGATTGTTACGTACACTGTTGGTGAAAACCTATTTAGTATTAATGTAATGAAAGTACGTGAAATCATTAATCCATTCCCTGTTACAACTGTGCCAGAATCTCATCATGCAGTTGAAGGTGTTGTTCAAGTACGTGGTGAAATTTTACCTGTTATTAACTTGGCAATGGCTCTTAATTTAAAGTCAACAAAGCCACTTGATCAAACGAAATTTATCATCTCAGAATTAAACCAAATGAAAGTTATTTTCCGCGTTGATGAAGTGCATCGTATTCAACGTATTTCGTGGGAACAAATTGATGAACCAGCTTCATTATCTATGGGACTAGAAGAAACGACATCTGGTATTGTAAAACTAGATGGAAAAATCATCTTACTATTAGATTATGAAAAAATTGTATGTGAAATTAGCGGCACTGGTTATGACAATAAATCAATTGCAGGGTTAGAACAAAAAACAGATCGAGCTGAAAAAGTAATTTATATTGCAGAAGATTCAGCAATGCTTCGCCAAATATTAGAAGAAACATTATCATCAGCTGGATATACGAAAATGAACTTCTTCAGCAATGGTGCAGAAGCGTTAGCGCAAATTGAAAAATTAGCGAAAGAGCAAGGCGAAAAAATGTTTGAACATATTCACTTGCTAATTACGGATATTGAAATGCCAAAAATGGATGGACATCATTTAACGAAAGTGGTTAAGGATAGTGAAGTAATGAATCGTTTACCAGTCATTATTTTCTCTTCATTAATTACAAATGAATTATTCCATAAAGGTGAAGCTGTAGGAGCAAATGCTCAAGTAAGTAAGCCAGATATTCAAGAGCTAATTGGTTTAGTTGATAAGTTAGTGCTTTAAAAGCTTCTATTTAGCCGGAATAGAAGCTCTAGCTAAGTGTTGAGCGGTCAGTGCTTAATAGAGTCTCATGCGATGTGAGTTCAGAGGTATGAAGTTTAGGTAAGAAGAAGTGAGACTTTGATTGAGGATTTGAAGACTAGGTTTATAACTCTATTCTGTTAGAGAGAGGAAGGAATTAGCCAATGCTACATATGGCTAATTCCTTTTTAGTATTCTATACTCTAAACTGGTAGAAAAATGAAAGGTTTCTTGGGTGTTTGTCGCTGTAT
>NZ_JBNLYE010000126.1:0-11731 GCF_050172095.1 Bacillus sp. GMs2/2 | reverse complement strand
GTTAGATATTATCATAATCTCCATGATATCAACATTCTGTACGTGACTTAAGATCTATTTTCCATACATCATTTCATACATTCCTGTAATGATGCTAATCCTTATGTTTTAATTTCTAGCAATTATTCGTATGAATTCTTTCATATATTACTTGTTCAGATGTTAAACTAGTTTTATATTATCTAAACAGCCATCTAAACAAAAAAACAGGGAACCCCTTTTCAAACATAGAATTGTTCAATTGTTTGAATAATGTTTAGTTCAGATGTTTAGATGTTTAAAAGGACGGTGATCTGAACAATGCAACAAAAAGACTGGTTATCAGCTCAAGAAGTAGCCAGAGAAATAAAAGTGTCCGCTATGACTATAAAACGAAACTGTCAAACCTACAGTAGTTTTTTAAAATTCCAACAAGGTGAAAAGAACAAATATTTAATCTATAAAGAATGTATACCTGTTTTTCAATTTATAGCTAAAATGAGAAATAAAAAAAACCTCCAAACAAAACAAATTATTAGACTCCTTAGCAAAGAAGGATTCCCTGAATATATAGACATTGAACCTATCCAAACAACTAAACAACAACCTGAACAAATCCAAGTGAAACAAGAACTTGTAGCTGTTCAGGAGTTAGATAGAATTGATATTGAAAGAGTATCTGAACAACTAAAAAAACATGAAGAAAATTTAAAAGAATGGTTAACTGAACAGCAAAAACAACAACAAGATTTTCAAAAAGCTATGATACAAAGAATGGATGAACGTGACCAAAACCTAATGACTATGATCCGTGAAACCCAGGATACTAAAAAATTGATTGCAGCCACTCAACAAAAAAAGTGGTGGCAATTTTGGAAATAGAACAAACCTTGCATATAAGCAAGGTTTGTTTATACAGAATTCTATACAGATTTTTGTACTAATACAGGACATTTGTAAGCCTAAAAACCCCCAGAATCTCCACAATGTATAAAACCATGCATAAAATGATAAACAAGGAAAAAGTCAAATCCTAGTTATATCAATAGTTTGTGCGTTTTCCTTGCTACCGATAATAGGACGTTATGTTAACCTTACATGTATATTTTATTCATCTAAAAATGTAAAAATGTTTTGACATCCTAACTCCCACTAGATATAATCCGAATGTAAAAATGTTTTTACATTTATGAATAGAAGGGAAGCATACAAAATGAATAAAAAGAAATTCATATTTTTAATTAATTGCATTTGTTTAATTGCTATTATTGCTTATACTTTATATGTTTTTGTAACAGAAAAACGTATTAAAATGGGAGTATTTTTCTTTGCATGCTTAATTATTAGCTCTATTGTAAATCTAGTCACATGGGGCGATGCTGAAGCTGTTTCAGAAGAAAGCCAGGATGAATTAGGAAAACACATTTCTTATTTGAGTTACAAGATTGGATATTTTGTCCTTATCATCGTTATGTTCATTACATTAGTTATAGGAGAGGGTAAAACTATTTGGAGTCTTGATAACGTGCAAAACTCCGCTCTTTATTTAGCCTTATGTGCTTCCCTTGTTATAGTTCCAATCACTGAATTTTTTGTATCAAAGAAGTTTAAGTAATATGAAAAACTCTATTTCAGTATTCCGTAAAGAAAAATCTATGACACAAGAAGAATTGGCTAAGTATTGCAATGTATCACGCCAAACCATTAATGCAATTGAAAATGCTAAATATGATCCAACATTAACATTAGCTTTTAAATTAGCCGAGGTACTACGTACAACGGTTGATGAACTATTTAATCCGAATTAACTTCCGTTAACGATCATTATGTAAATAAGCTGTCCATATGGGCAGCTTATTTTTTATTTAAAGATTTTGTTTTTGTCTTTAGGTCTTTCCTTTGCTTTTTGGCTAGAGTGCTGGCTCGTCGTGTGGGGGCGAAACCCCACGTATTCCGTATCAAATTTCGAGTAAGAACTATTTTAGAGCGAATGATCTAGGCGGTTCGGCTCGTATACTTGCTAGACCAAGTCGAGAACCATTGCTTTGCTTTTTGTCTGTCGGCTTGGCGAGAAAAGCACACGAGCCGAAAAAAGTTTTGCCAGGATGGAGCGTAGCGAAAAAGGTGGAGATTTTTGAGCGTTCTTTGCTCAAAAATACTACCTGTTCCTTGCGGAACTTTTAGCCTTATATAGAGAGTGAGAGTAAATTAACCTTATTTGGTTATAAAAATGTTGTTATATCAAGGATTTATAGGTACTTTCGTAGTTATCAAATTAGGTAACATTAGTTATCAAATTAGGTAACTACGAAAACATAAAAAATAGCCCTTAAAAAAGGGCTATTGGAAATTTTTTTAATAAAGGTTTGGATTTTATAAATAATGCTTTTAAAGTAACTTCAATATTGTCACGTTCACCAGAAAACATAATGTTAGGATTAATAAAAATTGCGTTAGTACGTGCGTTATTACCTTCAATTTCTTGACCTACTGCTTTTACTACAATACCTTTTTCTTGTAATTGCTTTAATACTCGACTAACCTTAGGTTTACTCGTTCCAAGACGTTCAGCAATCTGCGTTTGAGTCATAGGAACTGCACTTCTAGAATGAATATCATCAACTATACAATTACTCTTAAATTGTAAAAATCGTTGAATGCGCATTAAAAATAGTATTTCTTCATCAGTAAAATATCCTGTCTCCAAAGCATAGTTCCAATTATCTTGAATCAATTGAACAAACCTCACTTTCGATTGAGGACTTTTTTTAGTACCTATGTAAAGCTCTTTACCAGTAGCTTTAGCCATAATCTCCATAGCTTTTTCTAATTCAGCTTTTGAAACCTCATTATGATCTTGCTTAAATTGTTCATTTTCAATTTCTAAATCTCTTTTTCTAGCATTTCTTTCAGCTTGTCCAAAATCTACAACTTTTGTCATAAAATAATTCTCTCCCTTAGTGGAAGGAATCAACTTTTATATGTTAGAATGTATATAGAATATATATTGGTTGATTCCAACCTTATTATGAAAAACCGCCTGCCGACCAAAGCATGGGCGGTTTTTCTCGTTTATTACATCTTTCTTTATAATAACATGAAATACGTTACTAAAGGTTTCCATCTACTAAAAATCAATTCTCTTTTTCACCATTATTACGTCTATCTTTCCATATCAAACCCTCTCTGCTTATTCATTTCCCTCTTATGTTCCTGTTCAAAATGATTATTAGCTTCCCTACCAACCAATTCATTTTTAACAAACCCTCTAAACGCCTGAAATTGCTCTTTTAAAGCTGCTTTCGTTTGTTGGTATAAAACCCTTATATTTGTTTGTAAATCCTTTATATGAGCTTTTAAAGACCCTATTTCCTTATGTAATACACTAACTTCTTTTTTTAACTGACCTTTTTCTTGTTTCAATATCCTATTCTCTTCCATCCAACCTTCTGCAGTCATTTTTAAACTTTGATACTCTTTCACAAAGTCTGTTTTTCTCAAACGCTCATAATCCTTTTTGATAGTAACCGCTGCGTTCACTTGTTTTGTTAATTCTTGATATTGTTCTGGTGATAACACATAATTTCCAGTCTTTTTCTTCGTGACTTCAGCTTTCCCAAACGTTTTATTATTCTGTACTTCTGTTATTACTTCTTTACGCAAAAATGGAATTTTAATAGGTTCATTTGGCACTTGATCAGTAGCACTATCTAATTCTTTTTGCATTTGTTCTATTCTTTTTTCTAACTCTATATGACGCTGGCCAATTAACTGCAGCTTTTCATTTTCACTCTCTACTTGTTGCTTTACTATCTCTAATTCTTTGTGCGTATCAACGACATCACTTTCCAAACTCGTTTTCGTTACTTCTAATTCGTTTGTTTTCTCTTCAACGTTTTTTAAATGATCGTCAATCGTTTGTAAATATGTTTCTTTTTCTTCTACTTGGTTTTCAATAGTTGACTTTGCTTCTGCATACTCTTTGTATTGACGAACTTTCATGTACTTATGTGAACCAACATTAGCACGTTCAAAATTCGGAATATATTCTTTAGCCAATTGCTCAATATAGGCCGTTTCTAATTCTCTCCAATGTGCAATTAACTTTCTTCCCGTTCCTTCTACACCTTGTTGTTGCAAAGCTCTATCCATTCCGACACGCCTCGTTAATCCTCGACTACTTTCGAAATTCGGCACATAGTTAATATGTAAATGCGGATTGGCTTCATCATCATGTAAAACCATGTTATAAACCGCTAGGTTTGGATTTCGCTCCTGAAACGCCCCAGCATAGCGCTTCAGTGCTTCCTTTTTGGCCTCTCTATACTTTGGGTCGTCTTTGCCTTCCCCAATCGCTACGACCAATTCTCGTTGCTCATGTGTCTTATCGTCTTTACGTATTTTTTCATAGTAATCATCTATCTTACGGTCATTCCGTTTTTGTTTCTCGTTGTACTTGTCCACTGCTTCTTGAAAGACATCCTTGTATACACTTCGGATGTCCTTTTGAACAAAGTAAATATTCTCATCTAATCTGGCTAGATCTATACCAGGATTTCCATGAGTATTTTCTCTGTTATTGTGGCTTAATGAACTTTGATGAGATTGATTAAATGAGATAGAACCCAACATAAAGTGCCACCACTTTCCCTAGATTAATTGATACCATAAGTCTAGCAAAGCGACGAAATGGAGTCAATTAGAGTAACCCTATACATATTTTGACGCTACGCGTCAAAATATATAGGGCTCTGCGAGGCCCTTGTCGGCATAGCCGAGTCACTACGTGACCAAAACCAAACCTTGGGCGTTGCCCAAACCCACTGGGGAACCCTTCCCCAGACCCCCTTTATCGAACTCCCCAACCCCTCACTCCTTGAGGGGCTTCCTCGCCGGTTGGCGTCCCCAAAACGTATCGTTTTGAGAAACTGCCAAGAGGATGATGAATCAGTGGCACGAGTCCACTCCTTAATGCTCCTTTCATGGATCAGCACAAACCGCTGCACCATTTCAGTCCGCTTACCATGGACTCTTACCATTTATCTTTCTTCTCCCAATAGTCGTTTCGCGAATTACTCTAATTACTCATCGAACTCTCAGTCATTAAACAATTAGACAAGTCTGGTAATACAAACCAAGCATCGATAGAATAAAGAAATAATATTGGTTTTATTAATAAAACGAAGTAAATAGTTCACTATATTAATAATTTAGTTAATTAATATAAAAAATAGGAACCTTTTTTAGATTCCTTAAAAGAAAATAGAATAGGTAGGATACAAAACTTATTAATAAATTTTGTATCTCTGTATCTTATGTTGAGTATAAATTTAGGTTTGTACATTTTAGTTTTAAAAAAAGCAAACCAAAGAATTTAAATTCTTTGGTTTGCTTTTTTTTGTCCTGGGTAAATTTGAGTTGGAATTAGTGAAGATAAGGATTAATAAATCCTTACTAGTATGTTATGACTAGAGTCAAAAGAAGCTTGTACATTTTAAATAAAATTTTTTTGTTATATAAAAGGGGCCAAGAAATAATTTTTAATTTTATTTCTTGGCATGGGTGTTTGGAACGTTTGGATGCTGTTCCTCACATTATTGTATGTTTGTATTGATTAAACGGTTTGTTATTATGATTCTTTTGCAACAAAAAACACTTATTAAAATAAGTGTTTTTTGTTGCAAAAGTCAATTTATAAATTAAAAGAATTTGTTTTCTAATTTTAAAATTATTCATCACATATTGGACGTTCACAACAGAATCGATTACAATCTGGTGAATTTATAGAAACTACATTGATTTTATTAATGGCAATACGTGCTAAACCGGGAAAACAATCAAAATCAGAAAGAATAATTACACTACTACCTTGAAATCCTTGAAATGTTGCGCTTGTAGGTGGTTGACAATCATATTGAATGACAAGACAAGTTCCAGGAGCTAATGTTCTTAAAAATTGTAATAACCCCGGATTACTATCATTATTTTCAGTAACAATTTGCTCTTTTCTTCTAGGAAGTTCTCTATGATCATTACAACCACAACCTCCACCAAAACCAAAACCCATAATATTACCCCCTTTCGTTCATTAGTACATCTTATGCTTGTCTGGAAAGGATGGTGTAAGCATGTAAGACTAGTTAATTGTGGATTTTTATACAAATTCAAAAAGGAATTCCTTTGTTTTTGGGTGTGAGGTGAGGCTGGGGTGAAGCGAAGCGAGGGGCTAGCCCCTTAATATGCATCAAATACATATTGCAAAAAAAGAATACTTTGATTGGAAGAACTAGCGGTTCGGCAGGTATACTTATGAATCCAAGTCGTACAACTTAAATCTTCGTTTTTGGTCTGTTCGGCTTGGCGAAAAAAAAATCCCTGCCGAAAAAAATTCCGCAAGGATGTAGCGAAGCGAAAAAGGTGGAGATTTTTGAGTGATTTTTACTCAAAAATACTACCTATTCCTTGCGGAATTTTTAGCCCTTATTATAAAAGACACAAAGAGCATATAAAAAAACCCTTAATATATAAGGGTTTTTTTATATAAATAGTTACCATATTTGGTATTGTTCTTACCATATTTGGTATGTATAATAGATACCGAGATAGGTAACTATTATTAAATAATTGGAGGGTTAAAAATGTCATCATTAGATAAAGATATTTTTATTGAAGTACCTGATGAAAAAACAGGGGAAATTCAACAGTATTTATTAACTCCAACAAAACAGAAAAAAGTTTATAAGGGGGACTGGGTTATGATGTTCCAAGAAGGATTAACACATGTTGCCAAACTTAATTTAAAAGGTGAAACATTACGTGTCTATATGATTTTATTAGCAAAATTAGATTATGAAAATTGGTTAAGAATTAGACAAAAAGATATAGCTAAAGAATTGAATATGAATCCCCCACATGTCTCAAGAGCAATTAAAGAACTCTTTGAACATGGCATTTTAGTAAAAGGTCCAAAAGTAGGTGCTTCGAATACATATCGTTTAGATCCTTCATTTGCTTTTAGAGGACGAGATAAAAATTTAGAACAAGTTAGAAAAGAAGTAAAACACCTTAAAATAATAAAATAGGGGTATTACCCCTATTTTACATTTCATGTTCAAAGCCCCTATCCCGTTCTTTTTTCGGTTCTAAAGCTTGTACAGATTGTTCAATTCCTTTACTTAATCCAATTTCCTTATCCACTTTCTCTGCTAGATCCTCACTCCCCATTTTTCGAAGCCAGTAACTTGTATAATTTGCAATCCCATCTACCAATCGATTCCCTCGTTCATTTAGCGGTTGTTCATATTCCTTTTTGCTATATTTCATCATGCCAACTGCTTTCGCTACATTCGCAAAACTCATTTTTAATCCTTCGTACAGTTCATTCACTTTGTTCAACGTCCGTTTCAAACGACTATTCTCTACGGTTAATAGATTCACTTGTTCTTGTAATTTTTGCTTTTCTTCCCACCATGTTTGACTATTCTCAATAGCTGCTTCTTTCCCAATCAAATTTCGTTCCCTTTGATTCACTTCTAATTCTTTATAGCTAATATCCAACTCTTTTTGATTGATGAACTCTTCCCTTTCGTTTAATTGCGCCTCCTTGGCTTCTAGTAAGCTTTTAGACCTTCCTATGGTACTTAGACCTTCTCGGATGCTAGAAACGCCTCTAAGGCGCTCAGAAAGCTTCAGGGCGTCTTCTTTTGTCAGAATATAGTTTCCTGTTTTTACTTCTTTCTTTTTCAGCAACCCTACTTTTTCTGTTTCTGCTTTCAACCTTCTCATATCAAACAAAGGAAATCCTTGTATATCCTTTTTTACCTGTTCCTTTGTTTCTTCTAGTTTTGTAATCTCTTCTTTCGTATCTCCTATTTGTTTTTGTAGGTTCTTCTGTTCTTGTTGTTGTTCTCTCACAATCTGTTCTAACTGTTCTTGTATCGTTTGTAATTCTTCTGCTTTTCCCTCTGACTGTTTCACTTCTTTGTCTACCCGTTGTAAATAGGTTTCTTTTTCCTGTACCTGCTTTTCTACAACGGACTTTGTTTCCGCATATTCTTTGTATTGTTTTACTTTCATGTACTTATGAGATCCTACATTCGCTCGTTCAAAATCAGGAATATGTTCTTTTGCTAATGTTTCGATATATGCCGTTTCTATCGCTCTCCAATTCGCAATCAGTTCCATCCCTTTTCCTTCCACACCTTGTTGTTGCAAAGCTCTATCCATTCCGACACGCTTCGTTAATCCCCGACTACTTGAAAAATGTGGCACATAGTTGATATGCAGATGCGGATTCGCTTCATCATCATGTAACACCATGTTATAAATTGCTAGATTCGGATTACGCTCTTGAAACGCTTCTGCATACCTCTGTAAAGCTTCTTTTTTCTCTTTCCTACACATTGGATCATCTTTACCTTCCCCAATCGCTACAACTAATTCTCGTTGCTCATGTACTTTTTCACTTTTACTGATTTTTTCATAGTAATCTTGAATCTTGCGGTCATTCCGTTTTTGTTTCTTGTTATATGTATCTACTGCTTTTTGAAACACCTCTTTGTATACACTCCGAATGTCCTTTTGAACAAAATACATATTCTCGTTTAACCTGGATGGATCAATACCAGGATTTCCATGTGTATTTTCTCGATTGTTATGACTAATGGAACTTTTATGAGATTGATTAAATGAGATAGAACGCAACATCACATACACCCGCTTTCCTAGAATAATTGATACCACGAGTCTAGCAAATCGACGAAATGGAGTCAATTAACGTAACCCTATACTTATTTTGACGCTATCGCATCAAAATCGATAGGGGTCTGCGACGCTTATCGGCTTTGCCGAGCCACATTTCACGTGGCAAAAACAATACCTTGGGCTTTGCCCAAACCCACTGGGGAACTCTTCCCCAGACCCCATCATTCGAACTCCCCAACCCCTCAATCCTTGAGGGGCTCCCTCGCCGGTTGGCAGGAACAAACAATTGTTTGTTCCATTCCAAGAGGGTTCGGGTGTAGTACAGTTGGTCAAGTCAAATACTCCCTTTGCTTCGCTAGGTCCGTTTTGATTGACCAACACAAACAGCTACCTCTGATTTAATTCCTCACTAAATGAGATAGAAAAGATTAGAACTTATATGCTATATAGAGTGAGAACTAAATAATGATTTAAAAGGGGTGATAAAAGAGTAGTAAGTTTTATTACTGATACAATCATGGTTTGTCCTGATTGCAAAAATAGTAAGTGGGACCTTCGGGAAACTAAACAATTTTTAGAGATACTTCCTCTTACGGTTGCACTAGTCGATTACACAGTAAACACAAGAAGATATTGGAACTGGGATAAGAGTAAATATATCTATACTATTGAGACAGATCATAAAGGGAATTATATTTCTATTAAGTTTCATAAGGATTACTGGAGAAAGAGTAAAAGTAAGAAGAAAAAATACAATCAAAGATTGATTACTATAAAAATAACAATGAATTTAAAAAGAATATTTTTGTGATAAATGAAAAATATTCAAAAAATAAACCGCACACATTGATAGATGGATACACCACTTTTTTAGCTTCAAAACAATTAAAATTAAAAACAGTTCCAGTTTTAATTGTTGAAGAAATAAATATGTAGGCATAAAAAGACCTACCAATCAATAAGTTTAGTAGGGGAAAGCGAAATTTCAATTATTAAAACGGCTAAAAGTTCCGAAAAGAACGGATCGTGTGCTTTTCGGAACTTGGACAAGCAAGTATATGAGCCAAAACGCAAAGAAAAACTCAGGATATAGGATCAAAAACCTATTAAACAGAAAAAACCAAGCTAAGAATTTTCGAGTCATTTTAATGCTAATTTATAATGACTCTTTTTATTGGTATTTTTATATCTTAATGGAACATATATGATTTAGTGTTATATTAAAATATTTTTAACAAGAAAAAATTTGCTTAGCCTAGTTTATTTTTGGTCTTTTGTTATTACTTTTTGATAGAAGTTATTAATTAAAAGAGAAAATTTTTAATAAAAATATAAATTGATGCTTTATATATTTCCGATTTTAAATAGTGTTAATGAACATACAGTCGATTGACCAGCGTGACCTGGAATATTGATATTAACACTATCTGTAGATGTGTTTTGTAAACTTATATTATCTCCAGCATTTAATGCATATATTAAAGAATAACTAGCTGTTTGAGTTCCTACATTTACACTATTTGTATACAAATCAGTCCCTGGTATAGCTATACCATTTACCATCATTTGCATACTATAATTTAAATTTGAATTATATGGTGTATAAAAAAATGTTATTAAATATAAACCGCTAATATTTACTGTAACAATATTATTATTTAGAGTCATTCCTAATACATTACGTGAGGTAGTAAGTGGGTAAAGATCTCCTGGATTTACAGTAAGTGCAGTATTTGGCGATATAGTGAAAAAATCGCCAAAAGATTCTAAAACTGTGGATCCAGTTGGTCCAGTAGATCCAGTTGGTCCAGTTGGTCCAGTAGATCCAGTTGGTCCAGTTGGTCCAGTTGGTCCAGTAGATCCAGTAGCCCCAGTAGATCCAGTTGGTCCAGTTGGTCCAGTTGGTCCAGTAGATCCAGTAGCCCCAGTAGATCCAGTTGGTCCAGTAGATCCAGTTGGTCCAGTTGGTCCAGTTGGTCCAGTAGATCCAGTTGGTCCAGTTGGTCCAGTTGGTCCAGTAGATCCAGTAGCCCCAGTAGATCCAGTTGGTCCAGTTGGTCCAGTTGGTCCAGTTGGTCCAGTAGATCCAGTAGCCCCAGTAGATCCAGTTGGTCCAGTTGGTCCAGTAGATCCAGTAGCCCCAGTAGATCCAGTTGGTCCAGTAGATCCAGTAGCCCCAGATCCGGCAATAAGAGTATAATCTGGAGAAGAACCAGGCGTACCACTTGGACTTGGCACATTTACAATATATGTGCTGCCATTATACGTTACAACTTGACCGGCTGGATAAGTTGGTGCATTAGCTGGATTAAAAGGAACAATACCAGATAAACCAATACCAGTAGCCCCAGTAGGTCCAGTTGGTCCAGTGGGGCCACCGCTTCCTCCAGGTGTACTACCAATTAATTGTGTTAATAAACTTAAAAGTGTTTGTAAAGTTCCCGGATTAATTATTAGTGTAGAGAAAAATGCAGGAAGTGCAGCATAAAATTGTTGTAATAAAGTTGCTAATTTTCCTAAATCAGGATTAGGGGATTGTAATATACCTAAAATACTTTGAATCAACTGTTTTAAATAATTTCCTTCTGGAGAAGGCGCTAATGAATTTAGTAAATCTAAAAATTGATTAAATAAATTGATTAAATTCATTCTATTCTGATTACTAGGATTTGCAAAATATGCTGAAATAGCTGTTGCTAATGAGTTTAATAATGTAATTAATTGACTTAATTGTTGATTAGTAATAGGAGTTGTTTGATTATTACAACAATCTTGATTAGAAAAGAAAAAATTAGGAGAACAATTATTAAGATTGTTACAATTATCCATTTTATTCCTCCTTTTTTGGAATTTAATTGATATAACATTGTATTATATGTATATACTTCTTTTTTTCTTGGATGAATGAACATTATTTTTTAAGTTTTTTATGTAGAAATCAATAAAATGCGTTCTGTTTTGAAAACAGAACGCATTTAACAAATTCAAAAGCAACAACAAGTATATATAATATTATGTATAAATGGAAGAAGTGTTTTAGTTAAATACC
>NZ_JBNLYE010000125.1:0-11792 GCF_050172095.1 Bacillus sp. GMs2/2 | reverse complement strand
CCACGCAAACACCTCTATCAGTTGATTTTAATACTCCAATTATTCTTTAAATATAACAAAGAAAAAATGTATAATCTAACGTTTTTTCGAAAATATAATTAAAAAATAGTAATTCTAAATAAATTAAATTTGAAATGTATCAAGAATATTATCTTTTTTTCTTTGTTGATACCAATGTATTTTAGTGTGATTTGTGTTGTGCTGTGATTTGAAATTTCTTGCAACATGGCTACATCTTTAGTAGGTGGGGCTAATTTCTTAACACTTGTCGCAGAAGTAGGAAGTGGTGGGTTAGCATCACCAATTGTTCTTCCATTAGATGCAGTTGCTACAGCGGCTGGTGTTGGTGTTGTTGTACATGGTGGATTGGTTTGGGATAAATCGATTCGAAATGCTAAGGATACTCTTCAAAAATTCGAGTCTTCTCCATCTTCTGGTGAGCGTATTAATAAAGTTAAAGAGAATGGTAAACTTAATAAAGAGGAAAATGCTACTAAAGGGATGGATAATACCAGCAATAAAACCAGCGGAGATAATCCAAAAGTAATTGAGGAATTAGAGGAACCTGTTATTGATGGAAAGCGAGTTGGAAGTGGAGAAAAGATTGATAAAGTAAAACTTATTTGGGGAAGAGATGAAAAAGGAAAGCCTATCATAGTAAAAGAGTTTCCTCATGTCCCTAAGGAACATGGCTTTTCTGAGATTGTTGATAATTACTCAAGATTTGCTGATGAATTTCCATTAGTAGGAGGAGATCGTATTAGTAGAATATTCTTCCAAACAGAAGGAAGCAACGGTGGTAAAAAAGGTGTCTTTGAGTGGATTGTTGAACCAAATGGAAATGTAAGTCATAGAAGATTTATTGAAAATGGTACTGTTACAGGGAAACCAAATCAAGTTCCCAAAAAGTAAAAGGAGAATTATATGGATTTAATAGATTTTAAGAACAAAGGTCTTAAGTATGATTGGAAAACTATTTACACCGGTGTAAATAAAAAATATTTCGAACCGAATGTCATTTCTGATTATGCGGTGGAACTAATGGAAGCCGGTGATGATGAAGCTTTTGTTAATGAACTGGCTTGGGGAATAGATTCTAGTGATTTAGATAAAATTTTGTTTGAAATTAAAGATTTCCACTTTCCTAATCTAGAAGAAAATAGTGAAGAATTACAGAATGAGATAAGTAAACTCGGATTCGTTTACTTATCTAAGTTAAAAGAAAAGATTACTGATGAGGATGAACTATTAAATAGAATTGCAGAGTTTTATGATAGACATGATTATCCTGAAGATATGACAAGTTTTATTACTTATATGCCCCAAGATACCCCAACTACGAAAGAAGATTTATTAAATAGGTTTTATAAATTTTTGGATTCAGAGAAAAAATTTATTGAATAGCTACTTTGCTAGATTCTGAGGGCAAGAAATGAATTTTTTGAAGAACAAGCCTTCTTTAAGATTGAATATTTCAATGAACCATGTTATCTAGCTTGGAGTAAGTGAAGAGAAAGTTACATATGGAGAATGATCAACAAAAGAGACCTAACATTTGCAGTCTCTTTTGTTGATTTAAATTAAAAAGTATCATTTAAGTGGATGCCCTTTTGTACCTCTTACTTTACATACAAATAGGCTTCAATTGCTGATAGATACATAGTATCTTTTACCCTTGCTGTTATGTACTTTGTATTGTGGCGCTCCATTCACAGTTACTTTTACATCAATGGTAAATCCTAATCTTACCTCTAAAGCACCAACAACATCTTTACTCTGCCAAGAAAGAGATTCATCGAGTTCAGATAAACGAAGATTATAGAATACATCATTTTAACTAGATTTATTATTAACTAAATTGTCCCCACCACCAAGCTCCGCCTCAATCTGCGAAGTCTTTGATGACTCATCCATACGCCAATACGTAATAAAGCTTATCGCAATACATCCAGCTACGTAGAAGTAGAATAGTGATTCCATTCCGATACTCTTTAGCCATAATGCGATGAACTCAGCTGTTCCGCCAAATATCGCAACTGTTAGTGCATATGGTAAACCTACGCCAAGTGCGCGAATTTCAGTTGGGAAGAGTTCTGCTTTTACAATTGCGTTAATAGAAGTGTAACCAGTAACGATAATGAGACCGACCATCATGAGTAAAAATGCTACGATTGGTTCTGTCGTTTTTTCCATGAAGAAGAAGATCGGTGCTGTTAGTAATGTTCCAAGAATACCGAATGCCATTAATAATGGGCGACGTCCAATTTTATCGGATAGTAGCCCAGCAATTGGTTGAAGTACGACGAAAATAAGTAGTGCGGCAAAGTTAATCCAGCTTACAACTTCTTTCGGAAGACCGACTGTGTTTACCATGAACTTTTGTAAATATGTTGTGTACGTATAAAATGCAACAGTGCCTCCTAATGTTAGGCCGACTACTGTTAATACTGCTTTCGGGTGTTTCATAAGAGCGCGAACGGTTCCTGCGCTTTCGCGTTTTTGTGATTTTATGTTTGCGAACTGCTCCGACTCATCCATCGTGCGGCGAAGCCATAATACAGCTACTGCACCCATCGCTCCAATAATGAACGGAATGCGCCATCCCCAAGCTTTCATATCTGGTTCGCTTAGTAATTGCTGAAGAACAATTTGAACGCCTAACGCAACCATTTGCCCAGCAACGAGCGTTACATATTGGAAACTTGAATAAAAGCCGCGGCGACCACTACTAGCCATTTCAGATAAATATGTGGCAGAAGTTCCGTACTCTCCGCCAAGTGATAATCCTTGTAGTAAACGGGCAAGAACTAAAATAATTGGTGCCATAATACCGATACTTTCGTAACTAGGGGTACAGGCGATAATTAAGGAACCACCGGCCATAACCGTAATGGAAAGCGTTAATGCTGCCCGGCGTCCGTGCCGATCCGCATAGCGTCCCATTAATAAACTTCCGATAGGGCGCATTAAAAACCCAACTGCGAAAATAGCTGCTGTGTTGAGTAACTGACTCGTTGGATCTCCTTTAGGAAAGAACTCTGCTGAGAAGTAAACAGCGAAAGCAGAGTAAACGTACCAATCGTACCATTCAATTAAATTGCCGACAGAACCTTTGAAAATATTGCCGGCGACTCGATTAGATTTTGCTTGAGCCATAATAATTCCTCCTCTTGCTTATAAATAAAACGATAATTATGAAAGCGTGTTCATTATAGTTGAATTGTACTGTCTTTAGAATAAAATCTCAATATTATGACAATTTTATTCTTTTTGTACTTTATGTACATGGAGAGTTTTAATAGTTGCTTCATTATTCGTTTTGTCATAATAATAGAAAAAGGAGATTGATAGTTTTGAATATTTTATCAAAGGGTATGGGGTATGAAAAAATCACGCAAAGTGTCATTACAAACGAAAATAGTAAGCTTAATTATCGCGTTAATTTTATTTGTCGTTCTCCTATTAGCGGGAATATTTGTTTACATTCAGTCCGTTGATACGAAGCGCCAAGTGGAACAGTTAGCACTGCAAACAGCGAAGTCGCTTTCTTTTATGCCAGCTATAAAAGATGCTTTTCAGAATAACGAGCATAAAAGTACGATTCAATCTATTGCGGAACAAGTTCGTGAGCAAGCTGGCGCAGATACTGTCATTATAGAAGATCGCTTTGGGGTGATGTATTCCCATTCTAATTCGGAGTTAATTGGTACAAAAAGTAACAATCCATATAACTATGAAGCACTCACTTTTGGTGGCTATTATACGCTTGAAGGAAATGGCGAAAGTGGTCCTGCTTTAATGGCGAAGGCGCCTATTATTGTTCATAACGGAGACTATGATCAAGTCGTGGGTATTGTGACAGTAGAGTTTTCAATAAAAGGTATTGAATCTAACATACTGGGCAGAACGAAAGAAATTATACTCTTTTCCTTAGCTGTATTACTAGCCGGCATTGTTGGCGGCATTCTTTTAGCACGTAGCATTCGGAAAGATACACTCGGTTTAGAGCCGAATGAAATTGCAGCGCTATACCGGGAACGAAGCGCGATATTATTATCTATAAAAGAAGGGATTATCGCCATTGATCAAAATGGTTTTATTACGATGATGAACACATCAGCAGAGGAAATGCTGCATGTACATGATGATTATATGCAACAGCACATTTCAAAAGTTTTACCGGAATTTAATATGGAGAGAGTGCTAGAAAACGATCAAGAAATCGCGTTTCAAGATAAAGTGTTTATTTTAAATAGGACACCGATACTTGAAAATAACAGTACGGTAGGCGTTGTATGTAGTTTTAGAGATAAAACAGAACTGCAAAACCTTGTGAACACAATATCTGAGGTAAGAAAGTATTCAGAGGACTTACGCGCTCAAACACATGAATTTACAAATAAACTTTTCGTTTTATCAGGATTACTTCAGTTAGGACATTACAAAGAGGCGATTGAATTTATCCAGCAAGAATCTAATATTCATCAAAGCCAAAACCATATTTTATTTCATCAAATTCATGATGCGAAAGTACAAGCTATTTTATTAGGGAAAATCGGAACAGCATCGGAGAAGAAAATTGATTTTCATATTGAAGGAGATAGTGCACTTCATCCGTTACCAGACCATATAAAAGTTTCGCACCTTATTACAATCCTTGGAAACATAATCGACAATGCGTTTGATGCGGTGAGTGGGCAAGAGGAGAAGAATGTTTCTTTCTTTATTACGGATATTGGACACGACATTGTGTTTGAAGTGATAGATAGTGGAGCAGGGATACCGGCAGAAAAAATTACGACCATTTTTCAAAAAGGGTTTTCAACGAAAGGAAATGATCGTGGTTACGGACTAGCGAATGTGAAAGAAATGGTAGATGTACTAGAGGGAACAATTGAGATTCAAAACGAGAAAAATGGGGGAGCGATTTTTACAATTTACCTTCCGAAAACATTGAGAGAAAGTACATGACAAACAGGGGGATGGGCATATGTTGAAGGTTGCAATTGCAGAAGATGATTTCCGCGTCGCGCAAATTCAGGAAGAGTTTTTATTAAAAATAAAGGACGTAAAAGTGATTGGAAAAGCATTGAACGCGAAAGAAACGATGGAATTACTACAAAGGGAAGAAATCGATTTACTTCTATTAGATAATTATTTGCCAGATGGAATCGGAACAGACTTATTACCGAAAATCCATGCTGACTTTCCAAACGTTGACGTCATTATGGTTACTGCGGCAAATGAAAACCATATGCTAGAAAAAGCAATTCGAAATGGCGTAAGCAACTACCTTATAAAACCGGTCACGTTAGAAAAATTCGTTCGCACAATTGAAGACTATAAAAGAAAGAAGCAATTATTACATAGTAACAATGAAGTGAATCAAGCACTCATCGATAACTTCTTCGGCATTTCGCAAACACAAGACATAAAAAATTTACCGACAGGTGTAGATCCGTTAACGCTGCAAAAAGTGAAAGGGATTATAAAAGGATTCGAAGAGGGCATTACAATAGAAGAAATGGGAGAACAAATGGGGGCCTCCAGAACAACTGCAAGAAGATACTTAGAATACTTAGTAGCGACAAACGAATGCACAGTAGAGTACACATACGGCATTATCGGACGACCAGAACGGAAATATCGCATAGGACGAGGACTATGAAAAAACGATTATTACTATGTATATGGATTATGGGAGTAATAGCTGGTTGTTCTGTAGAAAAAACGAACAAGAATAAAGTGAACATAGAAGAAGTAGAAATCGTTGCGCCAAACGTTCAAGGAGCAGGATGGGACTTAACAGCACGAGCGATGCAAAAAACACTGACAGAAGAAAAAATCTTCACCAAACCAATCACAGTCACAAACAAAGTAGGTGGCAGCGGTGATGTCGGATGGAAATATACGAAACAAAAAGGCGGTCACGTACTGGCGATTAACTCAAGTTTACTCATAACGAACAATCTACTAGGTCACAGTAAACTAACATACAAAGACTTCACGCCGCTCGCGCTACTTGCATCAGACTGGGAAGTCGTTGTCGTATCAAAAGAATCAAACATAGAAAACGCAAATGAACTAATGGAACAACTAAAACAAAACAAGAAAAACTTCAAAATCGGCGTTGCCCCAGGCCTAGGAAACGACGATCACCTATCATTCGTACAAGTAAGCAAAGCATTCGGCATAAACCCAGCCGAACTACAATTCTTCGTCTACGAAAACAAAGAAAAAATCATAAACGCCCTAACGAACAAACAAATCAGCGCCGCAACCATGACCCTATCCGAAGCCGAAAAACAATACAAAGCCGGCAAAATAAAAATACTAGCCGTATCCGCACCAAAACGACTAGACCGACTACCAGAAATCCCAACATGGAAAGAACAAGGCATCAACGTCATCTTCCAGCACTGGAAAGGAATTATGGGCCCGAAAGATATGACGGAGGAAGGGGTTGCTTATTGGGATGATGTGATTAAGAGGATGGTGGAGAGTGAGAGTTGGAAGGGGGTTTTGAGGGAGCGGGGTTGGGAGAGTTTTTATAAGGGGAGTGGGGAGAGTAGGGGGTTTTTGGAGGAGAGTTATGAGTGGTATGGGGGGATGGTAAAAAGGCACTAAGTTCTATTTATCTATAGTGGGATGGAGTATAAATGGATAAACAAAAAGGTGGAGGACTACTTTTAGGTTATATTTTATAAAAGTAGCTCTTCCACCATATATATTTGCAACTATCTTAAAAATTTAATTTTAACTTAGCTTGAGTATTACACTAGTAGCTATACATTAAGTGTTTCGAATAGTTCCAATTGCTGTGAGTTTAATCTATTGTTATTTATTTTTTCCATGTTGTTCAAGCTCCATTCAGCAATAGGGCGTGCAATTACTCTCGCGAGTTCAACAGGTACAGCATTCCCAATTTGTTTGTATATTTTGTCTAATTTTCCATTTTTACTAATGGATGAATTGTTACCATCAGAAAATACAAACCAGTCAGGGAATGTTTGTATGCGTGCAATTTCTTTCACAGACAGTCTTCTATGTGATCCTTCATCTCCTGGTAATTCCCATTTATCCGTTCCGATCTTTTGCATAGGTTCGCCGCTAGGGTGTAAAGGAGCCTGTCTTCCAGAAGCTTGTATAGTAAAACTTTGCTCGTTCCACTGTTTTTTTCGATTTCGAGACAGATATATGGATGAAAAGCTTCCTTCGTAGTACGATCCAGGATTGGATTCTAAATCACCGATAGCGTCTTTTAACGTTACATAGGATTTTTTATTTTTCCCAATACCATGTGTTGGCTCTGGGAATTTATATTCGAAATCAAGTCCTTTTCTTACGCCGACAATGAATACTCGTTCTCTAAGTTGTGGGACACCATAATCTCGTGAATTGACAAGCTGAAACTTAACATTGTAGCCAGCGGATTCGAAGTCTTGAATAATTTGTTTAATAACTTCTCCTTTCCCTAGGGTTAACATGCCTTTAACATTCTCAGCAATAAAGAAGGCTGGTTTTGTTTGGAGAAGACATCGAATGAAATGGATATATAGAAAGTTTCTTTCGTCGTCAATTAGTCTTGGACCGGCTTCACTGAACCCTGGGCATGGAAAACCACCTAATACGATATCGCATTTTGGGAAAGTTTTAATTTTACGAATATCTTTTTGGTTTTGAATGACTGTTTGTGGAAAATTTAATCTATATGTTTGATTTGCTTCCTTAAACATATCCACAGAATAAATTGTATGAAATACACTTTGGTTTCTGTCTCTATCAAAAGATTCACGAGAAGATAATATGTTGTTGGTTTTGGTATTACCTATCGTTGCATCTAAGCCAGATAATTCAGCACCGAGATCTAGACCACCACAGCCTGAAAATAAACTTACAAGATTAAGCTTATTAGGATCGAAGTTTATATTTGCTTCTGTATCTTCTTCTGGTAATCCTTGTGTATTTTCTTGCTCTTCTTGGATTTTCTCTATTAGTAAATTTTTTACTTGTTCAATATCATAATCTTTTAACGGACGGTATTTTGCCCTACCTCGTTCTTCGATTTTCATACAAGCACCTCCGATAATTACTTGTTTATTTTAACACTTTAAGCCGGAAAAGGCCAGTATGCAGATTATTATGTAATATTTCCGTAGGGCAGATTGTAATATTCTGTAAATGTTGTGAAATTTAGGAATGTATTTTATGAAATTGATAAAGAATATTTAATACTTGTTTGTATTTCAAAAGTGTATTCTATGGTGAAAATATTGTGATCATATTTTTGCCATAGAATGCCTTGGATATGTAAGTGTTTTTTAAGTCTTACTTATTTAGCGTTTTAATAATTTTTACTTACTTAATGTTTAATTGGTATTCGGAAGTTAATTTAACAGAAGACCATCCATGGTGTTGTCCTTTACTGAATTTCATGCGCAAGCTAATTGTTTCTTGATCATTGCTCCACAATATGGTGTTTTGGATGGTAGTAGGCGTGTTGATTTTAACTTTTATCGCACTATTGATCTCTGAATGTTCTTTGCAAAGACTAACTCCCTCGTTGTAAATTGTAATAGCCATCATTGCTTTTCCTAATAAATTTCCAGTACCTGTTCGAAGTTGTTCTTGATTGGCTTTTTCTAATTGCTTTCCTAGTTCATAAGACAGCTTTTCTAAACTATCTCTATGATTTAAACCGCCAGTGTTAAAGGTAGATTTCACCTCATTTACAATAGATTCCATACTTCCCACGTTAAAATATGTAGGTCCTAAAATTGTCCCGATACCAGGGTTTTTTGTAGTTACCTTGCTATTCTTTTTAGATAGAGCTTTTAGGGAAATATTTTCAATAATAATATCATTGTTCGCTTTTAAGATTAACTGAAGGTCACCGGTATCAAGTCTATCACCAATATAGGCATCTGGAATTAATTCGATGCTTTCTATAGTATAGTCGTTATATTTTTGACGTAATTTCTTTGTTATAGCTGGTACGATTGTAGAAGTTGAATCAAATAATTCTTTTAGTGTTTCTGGTTTTAAAGCAGAATAATATGTACCAAGTAATTCAATACATGTATTTGGATCTACTTGGACGATATTAGGAAACTCCTTCAAAAAATAATAGTATGAAAAGGCTTCATGACATTTTCCTATCGCATTACTGTTATTTTTTATCTTGATATACTCATGTTTAGTTATTAGTTTTTTTATTTTGTTAATAGTTTTCTTATTGATATTTTTTATATCTTGTTCTTCTGGAAACTCATGATAACTAGTCGCAAGTTTTATAGATGTTGTAGGGTCGCTTTCAAATTTAAAACGTAAAGTTAGTGCTACTTCACCAAATTTAATACCCACTGAAGCCTTTCCTATTTTATATAACTCAATATCTTTAAAAGTAGGGTATGATGGACAGAACTTTTCAACTTGAATGTCATTTTCATCTTTTCCATATTGGGTAATAATGTTGACATCATCAACCATAAAAAAGGAATTGAATGCATGGGAAAAACCTATATTTCCTTGATTGTGAAACTGTTGAAGTAGAGAAAAACATGTTTCACGTAAATTAAAGAGAAAGCGTCCTCTATATTCATTAATATCGTTTGTGAACTTTGGAAAATAGTCTTGAACAAGTTTTTTTAATTCTTTTTTATCTGTGATGTAGTGTGTTCCCTCATTGTGTTCAACTAATTCTTTTAGGAAATCTAAGTAGTATTTTTCAAATTTGCTATTAAAAATATTCTGCATGTCTTCGGATAAAAAATATTTTTTTAAAAAGCTTTTTGCTCCAAGATTTTTAGGTTGAATTTTCCCACCCTTTTTTATATAAAATAAATTTATATAGGTGATCGATCCATCTTTTAAATATAGCGTAAGATCATTAGTACGATCTGGATGTGGATCATCAAATTTTGAAGTGACTGAATCAATGTTGGGATATAAACCTTGGATAAAAGTAACGGTTTCCTTTGTTGCCTGAGAATAATTATTGATAGATAAGGAGTTTAATGGTTTTAATAATGCTTGTTGTACTGATTTTACGTGGTTGTCGCCAATAGTTCTTGGATTTTTACTCATTATACCCACCCTTTGCTTTTTCGCTATGCTAATCTTTCAATATTGCCTAAGTTAAGTGGAAATTGTTAAATAATAACATAATATAATGTAAAAAATTCTTATTGTCAAAGTAGTTAGTTTGACAATAGCTATAGGTTTTAGGCACTTCTGATAAAAGTTTATAATATATGATATTATTATAAATATACATTTTGTAAATAAACCCAAAAGGAGTTTAAAGGTTGAAAGAAAGAAATGAGCTTAATTTTATATACCCATTTGATAGTTTGGAAAATTCTCCTCTCTATATAGACGCAATTTATGAAGGGGGAAATAAGGGGAATGCAGGAGATGACCCATTGACTAAGCTATTGGGCGTGAGTGTTAGTGGGGGGTTTCGTCCGAGGAAGGATGCAAAAAATAATTCGTTGGCGTTTGTAGTATTATATACTTCGGGGAGTGAATTGGAATGGCCTGATGAGATGAATTTTGAAACTGGACATTTTCGTTATTATGGGGATAATCGAATTGCTGGGACGGATTTACATCAGAAAAGAGGAAATCAACTATTAAGAAATGTTTTTCACGACTTAAGTGAAGGAAATTATCAAGATATTCCTCCATTCCTTTTATTTCAAAAGAGCCCAACTTTAAATAGTTCAAGAAGTGTGAAATTTTTGGGGCTAGCTGTACCAGGAAGACAGCAATTTGCAGTTGATGAGAGCTTAGTAGCTATTTGGAGGACGCACAGAGGTACTAGATTTCAAAATTATGAAGCTTATTTCACTATATTAGATACAACAACTGAAACGGAAAAATTAAAAAATTGGCTCAACTTGAGGGTGAGTAACTTAGGGACAGCTGCCAAAATAGCACCTGAACAATGGAAAAGGTTCGTATCTAATGGCTTAGAGGGGATAATCCCTTTGGCAGCAGAATCGGTCACAAAGTTTAGAACTAAAGAGGAGCAATTGCCTGTTACAAAGGTTAAAGAGGAAGTATTACAAGTCATTTGCTCGTATTTCAAGAATGATCCAGTTCGCTTCGAGTATTTTGCCGCCCATATCCTGCAGGTAATGGATAGTAATTTTATAAAATTTGATTTGACTAGAGCTAGCCGAGACGGTGGAAGAGATGCTATCGGTTTGTACAAAATAGGTATACAGAACAGCAAAATAACAATTGATTGTGCTATGGAAGCAAAATGTTATTCTCCTTCTAATGGTTGCCATGTAAAACAGACAAATAGATTAATATCCCGGATTCGTCATCGTCAGTTTGGTGTGTTTGTAACGACAAGTTATGTTAGTAGTCAAGCTTATAGCGAAATCTTGGAAGATGAGCATCCTATACTTATTGTTGCAGGGCGAGACATAGTTGATGTTTTAAGCAAAATTCATATTGATGAAAAGAATATAGAAATATATATAGAAAAAATTATGGCCGGGAGATAGGGCTTAATGAAATAAGAAATATTATATCGATCTATACCACTAAATCAAGCCCTATTTTTTATTTTCGGACTAGAAGGAATTTTTAGACGGAAATAAGTATTATTATTTTATTGAAATTGTATAAATAATAATGTCATAACATTTTTACTTTTAGTTAAAAGGAACAGTATGGATTTTGTAAACATAAAAATTCGAATTTTTTATACTAGGTTTGCATTTTATCAGTTGAGTTAGGGAGAGTATTGGATATCCAATCTTTCAAAATGTGATTCC
>NZ_JBNLYE010000124.1:0-11822 GCF_050172095.1 Bacillus sp. GMs2/2 | reverse complement strand
AGGTTTCATTGGTATTGGCGTAATGGGAAAAAGTATGGTTTATCACTTAATGCAAGATGGTCATAAAGTATATGTATATAATAGAACGAAAGCAAAAACAGATTCTTTAGTGCAAGATGGTGCACAATGGTGTGATACGCCAAAAGAGTTAGTGAAGCAAGTTGATATTGTAATGACAATGGTTGGATATCCACATGATGTAGAAGAAGTGTATTTTGGTATAGAAGGAATTATAGAACATGCAAAAGAAGGTACGATAGCAATTGACTTTACGACATCTACACCTACTTTAGCAAAACGTATTAATGAAGTTGCAAAAAGCAAAAATATATATACGTTAGATGCACCTGTCTCAGGAGGAGATGTTGGTGCGAAAGAAGCAAAACTCGCAATTATGGTAGGTGGAGAGAAAGAAATATATGATAGATGCTTACCTTTACTTGAAAAGTTAGGAACAAACATTCAATTACAAGGACCAGCTGGGAGTGGACAACATACAAAAATGTGTAATCAAATTGCGATTGCTTCCAATATGATTGGAGTATGTGAGGCTGTTGCTTACGCGAAGAAGGCTGGATTGAATCCAGATAAAGTATTAGAGAGTATTTCAACAGGGGCAGCAGGTAGTTGGTCATTAAGTAATTTAGCTCCTCGAATGTTAAAAGGAGACTTTGAGCCAGGATTTTATGTAAAGCATTTTATGAAAGATATGAAGATTGCTTTAGAGGAAGCAGAAAAATTACAATTACCAGTCCCAGGCTTAAGTTTGGCGAAAGAATTGTATGAAGAGTTAATTAAGGATGGCGAAGAAAATAGTGGAACACAAGTATTATATAAAAAATATATAAGGGGGTAAACGAGGTGGACCTTCAAAAGTTTGATGAGATGATTGATACTGTACAGCGAGCTACTTGTATGCAAATTAATGAAAAACAAAAAGAAGCTTTTAAACAAAAATATGATTTTGAACCAGACTTTGAATATGGAAGAGATGAGAAGGGGCATTATGTAATTCGAACCTCTAAAAAGATGTTAGAAGAAATGGAGTTTTATTTGGCATTGAAATATGATCGTGATGGAGTGGATCTTTATATGCAAGCTGAGATTGACGGTATATTTCATGTATCTGTTAGCTATGGTGAAGATGCCCTACATCTACAAGAATTGTTTCAATTTCTAGAAGAAAATAAATAAAAGTCCTCATTTGAGGACTTTTATTTATTTAGTCATTATAAGTTAGAAGCTCGGCGACATCGTTCAACTGGGAATGGGATAATTTGTGCGATGTGATTAGGACCAAATTGTTTTGTACGAGCATGGCGTATTATATAAAAAGCACACAGAATTGAAACAGGAATAGCGCCGAATAAACCAAATAATAAAGCGCTTACACAAGATGCGACAAATCCTAAAACACCAATTTCTAACTCTTCCATAATAGCTCCTAAAATAACAGGAAATGCCCCACATGTAACTCCAAGTATAAGTGCGATAAGTAAGCTCATGATTATCCCCCTCTGTTTGCGATATTATTTTCCTTCTTAGTTAATTGTAGTATATCACATGCAAAACAGAATTTTCAGAAAAATTTCAATAAATGTTCAATAAATGTTCAAAAAATACACTTGAAAAATCAAGGCGTTAAATTTGTGATGAAATGGTACTTTTGAGTAAATAAAAAATCAGGCTTATTTCAAAATGAAATAAGCCTGTTCCATAGGAGGATGTATATATGTAGAGTGAATAAAAGTTTGGAAAAGGGGGTCCAAGTCCTTTTATTCAACTAACTACCTTAATAGATTGGAACCCAGCCTTCAGTTGTCACAAAAATACGAATAGCTACAACTTGGCGATCATCTTGCAAGGTAAAATAATGTCTTGCATTTTCAGGAACAGATATTAAATCGCCTGGCTCAAGTTCAACATCAAAGAATTTCCCATCTTTACCTTCAATAGCGAAAATGCCATGACCACTGACGATAAAACGAACTTCGTCATCTGTATGATGGTGTTCCTTTTGGAAATTAATTAATAATTCGTCAAGGTTAGGGGTGCTATTTGAAAGTGAAATTACATCATGTGCTTTATAACCACGGCGTGCTGAAACATCAGCGATTTCTTTTGAAAACACAGCTAATATTTCAGTTTTGTTTTCATCTGTTAAAGAATAATTTTCATTTAAATGAGTAGGAAGTTTAGAAATATTCCATTTCTCATATAAAACGCCTTCCTCTTGTAGAAATTTAGATACTTCCACTTCATTTTCAATACGAGTATTTACTTCATGAATACGAATTTGCGCCATTAGAAACGCCTCCTTGAATTGATAATAGTTTTATATGAAATTGGAATAAAAACTCATAAGCTTCTAATCTCTTCTTTGCATCAAAGCTATCTCGACCCCATACAGTAATACCGTGGTTACGGATTAATACTGCACCCGAATCTCCTTGTATATGCTTTCGGAAGTTTTCTCCAAGCGTTGGGATATGGGCATGGTTTTCAATAATAGGAATTTGAATTGTTGCACCTTCTTCCCAAATATCGAGTGCTTTAATAATTTCTTGATTTTGAAGGGTGACTGCATCACTATATAAATTTGTGATGACATTATTATCAGTTGTATGAACATGAAGTACGCACCCGGCATTCGTATTGTTATAAATGTGTGTATGCAATATTGTTTCTGCTGAAGGGCGTAATTCAGTCTCTAAAACGGGAACTCCTACATGATCTACTAATAGAAAATCATCTGGAGTGGTTTTTGTTTTATCTTTACCGCTTGCTGTAATAAGAAAAGTAAGTGGTTCATGGCTAACCTTTATAGAAATATTACCACTTGTTGCTGGAAACCAATTTCGTGTTGTTAACTCTTTTTTTAACTCGCTTAAGTCATACCATTGACGAAAAAGTTGTTTCATGCCTTCACCTCCAACAAAAGTTTTAATTCAGCTTGCACATCTTGAAATGTTTCAAACGGTGTATAAGCAATATGATTTTCTTCACACTTTGTAATAAGAAAATCGCGAGCGAATACTTTATCAGCTTGTTTCGCGGCTTGTAAATCAGTAATAGAATCTCCAATTACAATATGAAAGTCATTTGTATCACTTAATTTACGGATTAATGATGATTTACATAATCCGCAATGATTTTGACAATGATCATCACAAGAATGAGGCCATTTAACTGTAATAAACTCTGCTGAAAAGTCTGTTTCATTACAATAAATTTGCTCTTTTGGAATGATTCCTTGTAAGAGTGGATAGACGAAGAAATCCATTCCACCTGATATCACGTAAAAAGAAATGTTATTTTCCTTTACGAATTGTATAAACTCATGAAAACCACTACGGATTTCAGCAGTTTCTATTAAAAATTGAATAATATCATCGTGCAGATTAGTAGGTATGAATTGAAATAATTGAGAAACACCTTCTTGAATGGATAGTTCTTGTGATAAAATTTTATTCTTTACTTCTTCGGCTTCTGGTGGTGCGAATTTTTCCATAATGGACATAATGTTATCATTATTTGTAATCGTGCCATCGAAATCACAAAATACTTGAATACTCATAATTTCACCTCATAAGAGGGATTTCCCCATATTTGTAGTGCACTATGCAAATTTATGTCGTCTACTTCATGGAGTGGTTTATTTTGCAAAGTAGCATCAATTGCAGTACGGAAAGCTTTACCGCCGCCTTGCGCTCCATTTGGATGTCCGTGTATCCCGCCGCCAGCATTAATAACAACATCTTTACCGAAATCTCGTACAATAAAGGGAACGAAACCAGGATGAATACCAGCAGACGGAACAGAAAAGCTCTTCTTGAAAAATGCATCGTCTTCAGTTAAATATTTTGAGATAGCAAGAGCCTCCTCTTTTTCTAGCGCAACACTTCCGTATGGAGATGGGAATAATGAAAAGTCAGCCCCAGCATAACGTAGTAGCTTTCCAAGTAATAATGGTGATGAAACTCCATATAACTTGGATGCTGAATAAGCACCACTTACAGCAGGATGTGCCATAATAGGAACTGGGATTTCATCATCTTCTGCAAGTGATTGTAGTACATCTAGTCCGTAAGCAAATACGTTAAATAATAGAATATCAGCTCCAGCTTGCACTGCACGTTTAGCATTTTCTTTTAAATCAAAAGTTCGTCCTGTTAAATTTAAGGCATATAACGTTTTATGACCGTATGTTTCGTAGACAGATTGTAAAACTTCTTTTCCAGATACAATGCGTTTCGTAAGTGGTGTTAATGCATTTTCAAATAATATTTCATCATCTTTTACTATATCTACACCACCAATTGCTTGATCGCGTAATTGCGTTTTTAAATACCCAATGTTTCGTCCAATCATTCCTTTAAAAATACTTATTAAAAGGGGACGATCATGCACTTGTAAAAGATTTCGAATACCATCTATCCCGAATTTTGGACCAGGAAAATGTTTTTTTAACTCGTCTGAAAAAGTTAAGTCAATTAGTTTTACTTCGCCATCAAGTGATAGCTTTCCAAATGTAGTCGTTAAAATCGCTGGTAAATCTGGACTGAAGTTTAATAGCGGATATTCGATTTTCATAATTCCGCGTTTTACTTTTTTACGTAAATACGAATTGGTATATTCATGTTCAGCTAATTCCTCAACATGAATGACGTTGCCTTTATGCTGCTTTAATTGTTCTTGCAATAAGTGTGGCAAATGAGTCCAAGAGCCAATTGTTAAACCGAGTGCAATTTGCTCAGCTTTTTTTTCTAAGTTATGTGAATCATCATGGATTAAATACGTCGCTATAATTCCGCTCATTGTTATAACCTCCTAGTTAAATAAAAAAACCTCTCAGCTAAGGAGAGGTTTTTTTACAACCAGCTCCTTATCTGTCAGCGTAATGCTGCGAGAATTAGCACCGTGTCTACAATTGTAGATCGGTTGCCGGGTTTCGTCGGGCTCGTCCCTCCACCTGCTCTTGATAAGAAGTATTTAGAAATGTTTAAATTTTTAAGATAACTGAATTTTGTCAGATATTTTTCGTGTTGTCAATTACTTTTTGAAAAAATTTAATTTATCAATTCGATTAATGGCTTCCCGTAATCTATCTTCTGCATGCAAGAGACCAACACGGACATACCCTTCCCCATGCTCACCAAATCCAACACCAGGAGCAACTGCGACATGTGCTTTTTCTAGTAAAATATCAGAAAATTGCTCAGAGGTATATCCTTTTGGAACGGGAAGCCATGCAAAGAATGATCCTTTTGGAATGTCTACATTCCAACCAATTGAGTGACAGGCTGAAATAAGAGCGTTTCTTCGAGATTCGTAACTATTTACAAGGTCTATTACGCAAGACTGTGAACTTAATAGCGCTTCTCGAGCAGCATCTTGAACTGCACCGAATATACTAACATACATATGATCTTGTAATAGGTTAATTGTTTCAATCACACTTTCATTCCCTACAGCAAAAGCGATGCGCCAGCCAGCCATATTGAAAGTTTTTGATAATGTGTAAATTTCAATTCCTATATCTTTCGCACCATCTGCTTGCAAGAAACTAACAGGTTTTTGACCATCAAATCCGATAGCGCCATAAGCAAAATCGTGAACAACTAATATATTATGTTTATTAGCAAAGTGAATGGTTGCATCAAAAAAATCTTTTGATGCAGTAGCACCGGTAGGATTATTTGGATAGTTTAAAAACATTAATTTTGCACGCTCTGCAATAGAGTCATCAATGTTTGTATAATCTGGTAAAAAGTTATTTTCTGCAATAAGCGGCATTGTTTCAAAGTGTGCTTTTGCTAAAGCAACCCCGGATAAATAATCTGGATAACCTGGATCCGGAACGAGAATCGTATCACCAGGATTTGTAAAACAAATCGGTAATTCTACTAGTCCAGCCTTCCCGCCAAACAAAATAGCAACTTCAGTTTTTGGGTTTAATTCGACGCCGTATTCACGTTTATAGAATGTAGCCACGGCTTCCTTTAAGCTTTCATGTCCGCGAAATGGCGGATATTTATGATGAATGGTCTTTTCGGCAGCATCTTGTAAAGCTTTTACGATATGCTGCGGTGTTGGTTGATCTGGATTACCTTGACCTAGATTAATAACATCGTGACCAGCTGCAACGACTTTGTTAACTTTTGCAACAAGTGAAGCGAAAAATTGTGTTGGCAATGATGTTACTATCTCAGAAGGTTGAAATAATTTCATACTTTCCACCTCTTTTGAAAATTGTTACAATTCTAGTGACAAATGATATAATCTTTCCAGTATTTTGTAAAGAAAAAAATAAGAATGGGGCTGAAAAAATGAAAGTCGCATGTATTCAAATGGATATTGTTTTTGGAGATGTAGAAAAAAATATTGAGAATGCTAAAAATAAAATAAGCGAAGCTATGAAGGAAAGGTCAGATGTTATCGTCTTACCAGAACTATGGACAACAGGATATGATTTAACGAGACTTTCTGAAATTGCAGATAGTGATGGAGTAGAAACGAAAGAAAAGTTAATAGAATGGGCGAAGCAATATGATATACATATTGTTGGTGGTTCTATAGCAAAGCAAACAGAGCAAGGTGTTACAAATACGATGTATGTTGTAAATAATGAAGGACAGCTAGTCAACGAATATAGTAAAGTACATTTATTTCAGCTTATGGATGAACATAAATATTTAATAGCCGGTAATGGTACGGGCGAATTTAAGCTAGATGATGTCGAATGCGCTGGAACAATTTGTTATGATATTCGTTTTCCAGAGTGGATGCGTGTCCATACTGCTAAAGGGGCAAAAGTATTATTTGTTGTAGCAGAATGGCCATTAGTTCGTTTAGCACATTGGCGTTTGCTATTGCAAGCAAGAGCAGTTGAAAATCAGTGTTATGTTGTTGCGTGTAATAGAGCAGGAAAAGATCCAAATAATGTATTTGCGGGTCATTCTTTAATTGTGGACCCTTGGGGTGAAGTTGTAGTAGAGGCGAATGAAGAGGAATCAATTTTATTTGGAGAGCTTGAATTCGAGAAAATTAAAGAAGTACGTAAAGGAATTCCAGTTTTTGCGGATCGCCGTCCAGAATTATACAAATAAAATGTTGACAAGTGATTTTTATTCTTGGTATAGTCTTCAACATAAAGTTAAAAATTCAAAAAATTATACAACTCTTATCAAGAGCAGGTGGAGGGATTTGGCCCGATGAAGCCCAGCAACCGACCGTAATACCATTGTGAAATGGGGCGTTTATTACGCCAAAAGGCACGGTGCTAATTCCAGCAGAAAGTAAAACTTTCTGGCAGATAAGAGGGGAGAAGATAAACTTCAAACCTCTTTCTTAGTGGAAAGAGGTTTTTCTATGTTAGAAAAACCTCTGAATTTAAAAAGGGGGAGAAGACGATGGGATATTATTCATTAACAGAAATAACAGCTGTACAATATGCGAAAGATCATGGCTATTTTGAAGCGAAGGCAAATGTCGTTTGTCATGAAATTGGAGACGGAAACTTAAATTACGTGTTCAAATTAGATGATGGAGAGAAATCAATTATAATAAAACAAGCACTGCCTTATGCGAAAGTAGTTGGTGAAAGCTGGCCATTGTCTATAAAAAGAGCAACGATTGAAAGCAAGGCATTACAAATTTTTGCGCAGTATGTACCGGATTATGTTCCAGTAGTGTACAGTCATGATGAAGAGTTAGCGATAACGGTAATAGAAGACTTATCAAGACTAACAATTACAAGAAAAGGATTAATAGACGGAGAAGAATATCCGCTTTTATCCCAGCATATCGGCCGTTTTCTAGCACATGTTTTATTTTATACTTCAGATTTTGGTTTACAGTCAGAAGAGAAGAGGGTACTAGAAGGTACCTTTGTAAATCCGGACCTTTGTAAAATTACAGAGGATTTAGTGTTTACAGATCCGTTTGGACATTATGATACAAATGATTATGAGCCAGATTTACAGCTCGTGGTTGATGAACTTTGGAGTGATAAAACTTTAAAACTAAAAGTAGCACAATATAAATATAAGTTCTTAACAAGAAAAGAAACTCTTATTCATGGTGATTTACATACTGGTAGTATTTTTTCGTCACCTTCTGAAACGAAGGTGATTGATCCAGAATTTGCGACATATGGCCCATTTGGATTTGACATAGGTCAATTTATTGCAAATCTATTATTAAATGCTTTATCTAGAGAAGAAGAAAAAAGAAGTGTACTATTTTTCCATATAGAAAAGACGTGGAGTTATTTTGTAGAAACTTTTACAAAGTTATGGATTGGAGAAGGTGTAGAAGCATATACGAAAGAAAAACAATGGTTACCAATTATTTTGCAAAATATCTTTACTGATGCAGTTGGATTTGCCGGATGTGAACTGATTCGTAGAACAATTGGTTTAGCTCATGTAGCAGATTTAGATGAAATAGAAAATAAAGAAACAAGAATTCAAGCTAAGAAACAAGTGCTATCCTTAGGTAAAGAACTAATAAAATATGAATCTAAAAGTGCTGATATTCAACTGTTTCGAACATTATTTCAACAGACAGTTTCAGGGGGCGTAAAAGCGTGAGTACAATTGTTACTGTTCCGAGATCTGTAAGCTGGAAAGGTGATGCAATTGCGGTATTAAATCAAACGAAATTGCCGCATAGCACAGAATACAAAACATTGACGACTATTGAAGAGGTTTGGAAAAGCATCGTAATGTTAGAAGTACGAGGAGCGCCTGCAATTGGAATTGTAGCTGCATTTGGCTTGGCGCTTGCATCAAAAAAATATAACACTGTACATATTGAAGAATTTCAAAAGAAGTTTAATAGAGATTGTAATTATTTAGGAACGTCACGCCCGACAGCAGTAAATTTATTTTGGGCAATTGATCGTATGAGAGAATCTATTCGAGAGATTACTACAATAAAAGAAGCACAAAAAACATTAGAAGAAGAAGCGCTTCGCATTCAGCAGGAAGATGAAGAGGTGTGCCGAAATATTGGGGAATATGCGTTAACATGTTTTAAAGATGGCGATAATATTTTAACAATCTGTAACGCTGGAAGTATCGCAACTGCCAGATATGGAACTGCATTAGCTCCCTTTTATATTGGAAAAGAGGAAGGTGTGCGTTTACATGCATATGCGTGTGAAACGAGACCAGTTTTACAAGGTGGTCGCTTAACGACCTGGGAATTGAAGCAAGCAAATATTGATGTGACCCTTATTACAGATAATACTGCAGCTCATGCTATTCAAACGAAAGAAATAAATGCAATTATTGTAGGGGCGGATCGAATTGTCGCAAATGGAGATACGGCAAATAAAATAGGGACAATGAATTTAGCTATTTTAGCAAAGCACTTTAATATCCCATTTTACGTTGCTGCTCCACTGTCAACATTTGATGTTACGAAAGAAACTGGAGCTGAAATTATTATTGAAGAAAGAGATGAAACAGAAGTTACGAAAATCTTTGGAAAACAAGTAGCACCAATTGGAACGGATGTTTATAATCCAGCATTTGACATAACGCCGAATGAATTAATTACAGGAATTATTACTGAGAAAGGTATTATACGCGGGGACTATAAACGAGAAATTGCATCATTATTTGAAAAACAAGCTAATACATAATAGCTTGTTTTTTTATGCCTAAATGCAGTGTTTTCTCTTACTTATATAATGAAAGGAGGGGAAGAGGATGGAAGAGTGGATCAAGATGATAGGTAATGTAGGGTTTCCGATTGTTGTAACATTATATTTACTCCACCGTATTGAAAGTAAACTAGAGGGGGTAATTGTTGCAATTGAGAAGCTCCCGCGGCAATTACTAAAGTACGAAGATCCTCGGGAATAAAAATAAAGTTTGCTCTTCTTGAGCAAACTTTATTTTTATTGAGCGGTATAACCACCATCTATAACAACAGCTTGTCCCGTTATACCTTTAGCTTTTTCACTCGCTAAAAACATCGCATAATCAGCGATTTCTTGTACTTGTAATAAGCGCTTTTGTGGGACGAGTGGATAAATAACATCTTCTAAAACATTTTCAAGTGGTACATTTCGTGTAGTAGCTAAGTCTTGTAGTTGATTACGTACAAGAGGGGTATCGACATAACCAGGGCAAAGGGCATTAACAGTAATACCATGCGTAGCACCTTCTAAAGCAGCAACTTTTGTTAATCCAATTACGCCATGTTTTGCACTATTGTAGGCAGCTTTTCCAGCAAACCCGACAAGGCCGTTAATAGAAGCGACATTAATAATACGACCATATTTTTGTTGTTTCATAATCGGAAAGGCATGCTTAATTGCAATAAACGGAGCAATTTGCATAATTTGAATTAGTAGCTCGAACTTTTCAGTTGGAAAGTCTTCAATGGGTGAAACGTGTTGCATTCCTGCGTTGTTAATTAATATATGTAATGAACCGAAATGATCAACTGTTTGAGAAATTGCTGCTGTAATTTCCTCTTCAGATGTAACGTCACATTTTAAACCGATAGCTTGAAAACCTTCATTTTGTAATTGTTCAGCAGCTTCTTTTGCACGTTCTTCAAGTCGATCGGTAATCACAACTTTTGCACCTTCTTTTGCAAAAGCCTTTCCCATTTCATAACCAATACCACTTGCAGCACCTGTTAAAAAGACAACTCGATTTGTAACCATGATGAAAAACATCCCTTCATAATAAAGTTTTCATAGTGCTCTATTTAGAGAAGCTATAATGAAATTCCTGCAAACATTTGGAAAAAATATTGTTAGCTATCTTGTTTTGCAAAATAGTCTTTGCTATACTATTTTGTAAAGCAAGATACTTACGCTTATCTATCTTGTAAAGCAAGATAGTAGGAGGATTTGAATTATGTCGACAAGTCAAATGCTGAAAGGGATTTTAGAAGGATGCTTACTTGCTATTATTTCTGAAGGCGAAATATACGGTTATGAAATGAGTGAAAAGCTAGCGAAGTATGGTTTTACAATGGCGAGTGAGGGAAGTATTTATCCGTTATTAATACGAATGCAAAAAGAAGGACTAATAACAAGCGTAATGAAGGAATCTCCATCTGGTCCAAAGAGAAAATATTATACATTAACAGAAAAAGGCGAGGAAGCACTTGATGAATTTATGGATCGCTGGGAAACGATGCAAAGTAGTGTAGAACGTCTACTTGAAGGGAAGGGAAGGAGAAAATAATGCTATCAAGTGAAGCGCGAAAGTTTTTGTTAGATATGAGATTATTTTTGACGGCAAAGAGTGTAAAAGAAAGCGATATTGAAAATTTTATAGAAGATGCGGAACTCCATTTAATTGATGGTGAGAGTGATGGGAAAAGTGTAGAAGATATTTTCGGAAGCTCACCGAAAGAATATGCAAATGAACTTGTAAAAGTGATGGAAAGAGATAGACAGGAAACGTGGAAGCAAATTGGTTTTACAGTAATGAATATCGTATCGTTTTGGATTATTGCTTCTATCTTAATAGTGAATCATGGAATGTTACAGATTTCACTTATTCAGTGTATCGGTTATAGTTTTTCATTTATTTTAGTTGTTATAGGTCCTAATTTTCTACTTCGCAAAATGACTTTTGTAACAAGTTTTTCAAAAACGTGGTTTTCTATGTGGTTTTTAGTAATGATAGCGCCAATGTTTTTAATGGGAGTTATTATGGTACTAGATGTGATATATCCTACAAAAATGTTTATATTCACTCAAATGCAAAGTTATTTATTGGCTGGTGGTATTTTTATTATTACAGTAGCGGTAAATATGTATTTTAATGGATGGTTTAAAAACTTAT
>NZ_JBNLYE010000123.1:0-11908 GCF_050172095.1 Bacillus sp. GMs2/2 | reverse complement strand
TAACTTTAAACATCTTATTAACAAGCGATATACATGGCACTGTTTATCCTATTCACTACCAAGATAACTCCCCAGCAGAACTTGGTTTAGCTAAAATTTCTACTCTTATAAAAAAAGAACGTTCCAAAAATAGAAACGTTCTTTTAATTGATAATGGCGACTTTATTCAAGGCACACCATTTACTTATCATTATGTTACATACGAAAAAAACAAAAAAAACCCAATGTCCTTATTAGCGAATTACTTACAGTATGACGCTGCAATTATCGGCAATCATGAATTTAATTACGGGATGGATATATTAAATAATGCTGTGACTACTGCGAACTTCCCGTACCTATCAGCAAACATTTTAGATAAAAACAGTAAAAAACCTTATTTCGGGAAACCATATGTAATAAAACATATTGAATCAAATATAAAAATTGCTATTTTAGGGGTGACAACGCATTACATTCCCAATTGGGAACAACCCCATCACATTAAAGATTTACTATTTGAAGATGCATTAAAGACTACAAAAGAATGGGTTTCTTACATTCGCAAACATGAGAAACCAGATTTACTAGTCGTAGCGTATCACGGGGGAGTTGAACGAGATTTACAAACCGGGGTACCGACTGAAGTGTTAACAGGAGAAAACCAAGGATATGCAATGTGCCATGAAATTGAAGGTATAGATCTTTTACTAACAGGTCATCAACACCGAGAAATTTCTCACACAATGGCTAACGGTGTAACAATTTTACAGACTGGATGCAATGGACACTCAGTTGGAAAAGTAAAAATAACATTCGAAAAAACAAAACATAAATGGGTGAAAAAAGAGAGTTCTTCTGAATTATTATCTGTACAAGGAGTTGAGGCGGACCAAGATGTACTTTCATTGGTAGCCGATTACGAAGAGAAAACACAAAAGTGGCTTGATCAACCTATTGGAATCATTCAAGGGGGCATGCAAATTTCAGATGCTATGCAAACTCGTTTGCATGATCATCCTTTTATCGAATTCATAAATAAAATACAGATGGATATAGCTAATGTATCAATTTCTTGTACAAGTTTGTTCCATAATACATCTTCAGGTTTCCCGGAACATGTAACAATGCGTGACATCGTTTCTAATTATATTTATCCAAACACATTAAAAGTAATTAGAATAACTGGAGCAGATATAAAAAACGCTCTTGAACTCTCTGCTTCTTATTTCACATTAAAAACAGATGGATCCATCACCGTAAGTCCTACCTACATAGAACCAAAGCCACAACATTATAATTATGATATGTGGGAAGGGATTTCATACGTATTAAACATTTCAAAACCAATTGGTGAAAGAGTAGAATCTTTACAGCATGACAGTGCTCCTCTTAATATGAATGAAGAATATGACGTTGTAATGAATAATTATCGTGCAAGTGGCGGGGGAAATTTCTTTATGTTTCAAAACAAACCAGTAGTAAAAGATATACCCACAGATATGTCTGAACTTATCGCTAATTATATATTGGAACATAAAACGATAGAAGCAACAGTTAATAACAACTGGAAAGTTATTAAATAACGATTTTTACAAATAAAAAAGATGGGCTTCGCCCATCTTTTAATTTAATTTTGCATTATCTTGCTTTTTTAAAGCTTTTAATTTCGTCGGTGTAACATCTGTACCTTCTTCGTTAACAACTTTAATACCTTTAAGTTCGTTTAACATATTTTGACGAAATCCTTTTAAATATTGTTCACGTAGCGATTGACGCTCACGTTGCTCTTCTTCAGTTAAACCTTCAGCTTTTGCTTTTTTCGCTAAGAAGTTAATGCGTTCAACGAGTTCGTGATTAATCATCTCGAATCCCCCTTCTAATCAAAACTGATTATTATCATACAATAGTTACTCTTCTTTATCAAGCAATTGCTTCGTATACTCTACATATCTACGATGTACAGTTGCCTTTGAAACATTATGACCAAATCCACGTAATGTTGCTGCAATTTCTTCAAACGTGAGTTCACTTTTTCGCAAACGTACAATTTCCTCAATTGGCACTTCTTTTTTCTCTCTTCCTACACTTAAATGACGATTTTTTAAATTTTTTTCTGGACGATAACCTTTTTCTACTGCACGTTGCATACCTCGTTTAATTTTCATATTATGAATCTTTCTTTGATATTCTTCAACAATACCAATAATATCTAATACCATCGAATCAGAATCCGACAATTGTAATTCACCATTATGTGTATGCGTATATACTTTTATGCCTTCTTTATGTAAACAATGCATTAACGCGATCTTCGCATTTCCTCTACCAAGACGCGTTTCATCTTGTATAAGTAACACATCAATTTGTTCGTCTCGAATTGTATCCAACACCTCTAATATACCGTCACGTTCAATTGTATATCCACTAGCCTGCTCTTCAATCACCTTAGTAACATTCATTTGATAGCGCTCAGCTAAATGCAATAATTCATCTTTTTGACGTAATAATGATGTTTCTTGCGCTTCTTTCGTTGTACTCACACGTGCATAAATAATTGCATTCATTTTGAACCCCTCTTTCTCCCTATTATTTCCCTATAGTGTAACATAAATCCGCCATTTGTTCGAACTTATGTTTGTAGAATGTTTTTTCACATGTTATACTTATTAATAAGAAAAATGAAAGAAAACGAGGTGTTAGAAAACATGGAAAAGTTAACGAAACGCCAGCAAGACATTCTCGACTTTATTAAGCTAAAAGTACAAGAAAAAGGATATCCACCTTCCGTACGTGAAATTGGTCAAGCAGTCGGCCTCGCTTCTAGTTCTACAGTGCACGGACATTTATCACGATTAGAAGAAAAAGGATACATTCGACGCGATCCAACAAAACCACGTGCCATTGAAATTTTAGGTGAAGACCGAATGGATACGGAAACACAATCTGTTATTCAAGTTCCAATTGTCGGAAAAGTTACTGCTGGTTTACCAATTACAGCGGTCGAAAGCGTAGAGGAACATTTCCCACTTCCAGCTAGTATTGTTGCTGGAGCAGACCAAGTGTTCATGTTACGTATTTCTGGAGATAGTATGATTGAAGCTGGTATTTTCGATGGAGATTTAGTTGTTGTTCGCCAACAACAGTCTGCATATAATGGTGAAATTGTAGTCGCTTTAACAGAAGATAATGAAGCAACTGTTAAACGTTTCTATAAAGAAAAAGACCATTTCCGTTTACAACCAGAAAATTCTTCATTAGAACCTATCATTTTAAAACAAGTGTCAGTTATCGGGAAAGTAATTGGCGTATATCGTGATTTACATTAAAAAATAATAAAAAGAAGATAATTACCTTATTTATATACGGTAATTATCTTCTTTTTTGTATTTTGATAGATTTCCATGCATTCTATTTCTTATTAACGAGTTTTAATCGTCACATCTCCAGCAGCCGTTTTACCACTAATCTTTTTACTACCATTTCCAATTGTTACGTTTTTATTTTCTTCATTAAAAATTGTTACATCTCCGGCAGCACTTTGCCCAGTAATTACCGCATCTTGTGGTTTTTCCGATAAAGTAATATCTATATCTCCCGCAGTTGAACTTGCTTCTAGATTATACTTAGAATCATGATCTTGAATATTTATTTCCCCACTTGTTGTTTTTGCGGTCACTTTCCCTAATACCTTCTTAAAGTTCACCTCACCAGCTTTTGTCGATCCCTCCACATTCTTAGCCGTTACTTGTTTCAACTCTACTTCTCCAGCAAGTGTTCTAACACTTACGCTATCACTTTTCACATCACTCATTTCGATTTGTCCAGCAGATGAATTTACTTTTATATCTTGGTAAGAGCGTTCGGGCACAAGGAGAGTCAATTTAGACGTTTGAAACCTAAAATTGTAAAAAGAAAAATCAAATGAAGCACCTTTTTCTCTTTCCCCAATAATTTTTAATGTGTCACCATCTTCTGCGATACGAATCTCTTGTTTACGTACATCTCCCGATTGCTTTACATAAAAAGAAGAGTCAGGAGATTTTTGGACAATAATATCCCCGGCATCTAACTTAACTTCTATATTTTTTAATGTTTCGTTTTTAATTACATTTTCTTTATCGCCTTTTTCAGCAGTTTGTACTGCTTTTTCATATGTTTGGGAAATTCCTATTACTCCAATAATGATACAAGCGATAGCGATTAAAAATAGTTTTTTCATCATTTACTCTCCTTTTATCATTTTGAAGTTCCATATTACATATCGTACACACAATCTCTTAAACCACTTTGTACTATAAAAAGCGATAATACATAACAATAAACCTACCCCAACAAACGTTATACTAACGAAAAGATCCAACCATATAAAAGTACCCATAAATACTTTTCCAATAACGAAAAATGGTGTTACTACACTAGCAATACCACCGATCCAAAAAGAAAATATAAAAGCAATAATTGCGACTAACGGGCCTAACACAATAATAAAATTAAACAAACTAAGTCCAATCGCTGCCATAACAGCTCTTGTCACATTTGAAGTCGATGGATTTTTTTTCATTTCATCGAAGCGATACATCGCAAGTAATTCTTTCGCGATTACTTTCGGAGAACCAAGGCCCTGTATTATTTCCGATTCAGTTTTCCCCTCTTCTAGTCCAAACTGAAAGTGCTCTTCATAATCCAATAAAATATCTTGCCTCTCTTCCTCTGGTAACTTTCTAAGATAACTTGATAATTCTTTAAGAAACCCTTCTTTACTCATCCCATTCCACCCCTTCAATAATTTCTTGTACCCCTTTCGCAAAATCACGCCATTCTGTTACTAACAAATGAAATTGCGTCTCCCCTTGCTCTGTTAATTGATAATATTTACGAGGTGGCCCTTCCGTAGATTCCTTTAAATACGTCTGAAAATACCCTTCTTTCGTCAAACGACGTAATAAAGGGTATACTGACCCTTCCGATATTAAAAATTTATTAGAAATTTGCTGAACAAGTTCATAACCGTAACTATCTTTACGTTTTACAAGTGCTAATACACAAAGTTCAAGCACACCTTTTTTAAACTGAACGTTCAAGTGCCATCCTCCTTTCCTATCTTAGTACTGTTCAATGCACAGTACCTATCTTATCCATAATATACCACTTGGTATTGTTTATTGCAAGGTACTAAGCTATATTTATTGCCTAAATTTAGAAAATAAATTGATGAATCCCTGAATAAGACTGTTTTATAACTAAGTATCATTACGTTAATACCATTAAGTAATGATTCGATTCACAAGCCACAAACTTACAACCTTGCAGATGAGGACGTAAAAATCATTGGTCGCGTCGTACAGGCAGTAAAAAATCATTAAGTTATAGCACAAGTAATTAAAAAAAGAGAAGATCGATTCTATCGAAAAAATTTTCTTAGTAAAATGATTCAAGGAAATCAAAAACAATCCAATAACTTCACTTAAAAAAGCTAAAAAAAGCCCTGATACCGTAGTATCAAGGCTTCTCTCTCTTAGTATAGAGACATATATTGATCGCGTTCCCATTGGTGAACTTGCGTTCTAAAGATATCCCACTCAATCTCTTTCGCTTCGATGAAGTGCTCAAGTAAGTGTTCTCCTAGTGCACCGCATACTACTTCATTAGATTGTAATGTAACTAATGCTTGCGCTAATGTCGCTGGCAAGTCAACGATACCTGCTTCTTCGCGCTCTTCTTTTGTCATTACATAGATGTTACGATCTACTGCTGCTGGTGGAGTTAATTTGTTTTTAATTCCATCAAGACCTGCAGCTAATAATGTAGCCATTACTAAATATGGGTTTGCAGCTGGGTCAACACTACGTACTTCTACGCGTGTACTAATACCACGAGATGCAGGGATACGCACTAACGGGCTACGGTTTTGTGCAGACCATGCTACGTAACAAGGCGCTTCATATCCAGGCACTAGACGTTTGTATGAGTTTACAGTTGGATTTGCTATCGCTGTAAATGCTGGTGCATGTTTTAAAATACCTGCGATGAAGTGACGAGCATCATCACTTAATTGTAAGTCACCGTTTGCATCAAAGAATACGTTCTCACCATTTTTAAATAATGATAAGTTACAGTGCATACCTGAACCGTTCACACCGTATAGTGGTTTTGGCATAAACGTTGCGTGTAAACCATGTTTACGAGCAATTGTTTTTACAACAAGTTTGAATGTTTGAATGTCATCACATGAGCGAATTGCATTTGCATATTTAAAGTCAATTTCGTGCTGCCCTGGAGCAACCTCATGGTGAGATGCTTCAATTTCAAATCCCATTTCTTCAAGTTCAAGAACGATATCACGACGACAGTTTTCCCCTAGATCCATCGGCGCAAGGTCGAAGTATCCACCGTTATCGTTTAGTTCTAATGTTGGATTTCCTTTTTCATCAACCTTAAATAGGAAGAATTCTGGCTCTGGTCCAAGATTGAAGTCTGAAAATCCTAAAGCTTCCATTTCTTTTAACACACGTTTTAAGTTGTTACGTGGGTCTCCATCAAATGGAGTGCCATCTGCATTGTAAATATCACAGATTAGTCGAGCTACTTTACCTTTTTCAGCTGTCCAAGGGAAAATTACCCAAGTGTCTAAATCAGGATATAAATACATATCAGATTCTTCAATACGTACGAAACCTTCAATCGAAGATCCATCAAACATCATTTTGTTATCAAGAGCTTTCGTTAATTGTCTCACTGGAATCTCTACGTTTTTAATTACCCCTAAAAGGTCCGTAAATTGTAAACGGATATACTTTACATTCTCTTCTTTCGCCAAACGGAAAATATCTTCTTTTGTGTATCTAGACATTATAAATTCCTCCTTAGTCCCTCTAATCGCCTTCAGAATCAGTTATCTTTAGTGAAAAAATCTTGAAATGTCACCTTGTCGCAATGAAGTTCGATTGAATCTACCTGTATGTTGTAGTTCATCTCGAAGTATTTTGCGAAGCTCAGTTTTTGAAATTTCTTTCGTTTCTTCTTTTACTTTCACTGCTTCTGTTTGATTTTCTTTCATTAGTAACACTTGCTTAATACCAGCCATATTCAAGCCTTGATCTAACAAATCTTTAATCTCTAACAACTTATCTACATCGTTAAATGAAAATAATCTACGATTCCCCTTTGTACGGGTTGGAGAAACAAGATTATGCTCTTCATAGTAGCGAATTTGACGTGCAGACAATTGTGTTAAATCCATAACAATACCAATTGGAAACAGCGGGGCAGAACGTCTATCTTCTTTCATTTTTCAGTTCCTCCTTCGCCTTAACTGCTTCTCATTTTATAACATGTTATGTTTAGTGTCAATAGATGTTAGCTTTTCTTACATGATTTTTTTATAAATTTTTTCATTCTTTTTTCTAATCGCATAAATCGTTACTTTTATACGAAAAAAGCTGCCGATATCGACAGCTCCCCTTTAAGAAATTGTTAATAAATTCTTTTCAATCAATTCATCAATCGCAGAACAAATCGCAATTTTAACATGCGAATACGTTAATCCACCTTGCACATATGCAACATACGGTGGTCTAATCGGACCATCAGCAGACAATTCAATACTTGCACCTTGAATAAATGTTCCCGCCGCCATAATTACATCATCTTCATAACCTGGCATATAGTTTGCATACGGAGTAAAATGCGAATTAATTGGAGATGCATATTGAATCGCTTGGCAGAAGGCAACCATACGGTCTTTATCATCAAATTGAACAGATTGAATTAAGTCTGTTCTTGGTGCATTCCACGCTGGTGACGTGTTCATTCCTAACTTTTCTAAAAACGCAGCTGTAAAAATTGCACCTTTCAGCGCTTGTCCTGCAACATGTGGCGCTAAGAAGAACCCTTGATACATTTCTTGCAGACTGTATAAAGACGCTCCAGCTTCCGCACCAATTCCCGGAGATGTTAAACGATATGCACACGCTTCAACATACTGTTCTTTACCGACAATGTAACCACCAGTTTTTACAATTCCCCCGCCTGGGTTTTTAATAAGCGAACCCGCCATTAAATCTGCACCAACATGACACGGCTCTTGCTCTTCAATAAACTCCCCATAACAATTATCTACAAACACAACAACATCAGGTTTAATTTCTTTAACAAACGCGATCATCTCTTTAATTTGAGAAATAGTAAACGATGGACGAGTAGCATAACCTTTCGAGCGCTGAATACCGATCATTTTCGTATTACTATGAATCGCTGCTGCAACAGCTTCAAAATCAACAAGCCCACCTTCAGTTAGCGGAACTGCATTGTAACCAATATTATATTCTTTAAATGAACCTACACCTTTCCCACGCACACCAACGATTTCCTCTAACGTATCATACGGTTTCCCAGTAATGTACAATAACTCATCTCCTGGACGTAAAATACCGAATAACGCTGTAGAAATAGCGTGAGTACCTGAAATAATTTGCGGACGAACAAGTCCAGCTTCCGCCCCAAATACATCAGCATACACTTTTTCTAACGTATCACGGCCAATATCATCATAACCATAACCTGTCGTCGGGATAAAATGCGAGTCACTAATTTTATGTTTACGAAAACTTTCTAATACACGAAACTGATTACTTTCAATTACTTCATCCGCACGTTTATGTACTTCTGTAATCTGATTCTCTACTTCTTTTACGATTGGAGCAATTTTTTCTCCATTTTTCAAACGATCAAACATTTTTATTTTCTCCTTCTTCCACTAAAAATCTCTTTAATTGCACATTAAGCGATGAATGAGTAAAAATATACCCTGCACAATCATATACAAATTTATCTTCCAGAAACTCCATCTTTGCTAATAGCGTTTCCGTCTTTAAAAGCGTTAATAACTTACCTTCACTCGGAGGGATTTCTACTCGATAACGATCCATTTCTTTCTTCATTTTCATTTCTATCGCTTCTTTTATACGCAATAAATCACTTTCTTCAAAAGCACTAGTCATTAAGAAATCACTTTTCGGAAACGGAATAAAGTTTTGATGTAATTCATCTTTTTTATTATATAACGTAATAATAGGAATATGATTAATTTCAAGTTCTGATAATAATCGTTTTACTGTTTTTTCATGCCCTATGTAGTTAGGATCCGCAGAATCAACTACATGTAAAATAATATCTGCTTCCCCCGCTTCTTCCAGTGTTGAACGAAAAGCAGCAATTAATGAAGTGGGTAAATCTTGTATAAAACCAACAGTATCAGTTAGTAATACTGTATAACCGGAAGGTAAGGGCATCTTCCTCGTCGTTGGGTCTAGTGTTGCAAACAGAAGGTTTTCTTCAAACGTATTAGCTTCCGTTAATCTATTAAACAGTGTCGATTTCCCTGCATTTGTATAGCCTATTAATGAAATTTGAAATACTTTATTGTCTTTTCTTCTCTCACGATATCTTTTTCGGTGTTCCACAACAACTGCAAGTTGTTTCTTTATTTCATCAATACGCGATCGAATATGACGACGATCCGTCTCAAGTTTCGTCTCACCCGGTCCTCTCGTTCCAATACCACCACCAAGACGTGATAAGGACAACCCTTGCCCCATAAGACGTGGCATTGTATATTGCAACTGAGCTAATTCTACTTGAAGCTTACCTTCCCTCGACTTCGCACGTTGCGCAAAAATATCTAGTATTAGTTGCGTTCGATCAATTACTCTCGAATCTAATACTGAGGATAAATTCCGAATTTGACTCGGCGTTAATTCATTATTAAATATAATAACATCCGGCTCTAATTCTTCAGTTAGCATTGTAAGCTCTTCTAATTTCCCTTTACCTATGTAAGTTGCTGGATGAAACTTTGGTCGTTTTTGCGTTGTTGACACTAACAATTCTGCTCGTGCAGTCTTCGCTAGTGATGCAAGCTCTTTCATGGAATGCATAAATTTTTCATCATCATCTTGCGGCAATTGACAGCCTACTAATATGACTTTTTCTTTTTCTTCCATCAAATATGTTCACTCATCCTTTTCGAAATTTAAACCTTCTAATATAATAGCAGAGGAAGCACATTTCATCTAGTTAGCGGGGGAGAAAATTCATGGCATGGGAGATTTTTAGCATCATAGGCACAATCGCTTTCGCACTAAGCGGAGCCATTGTTGCAATGGAAGAGGATTATGATATTTTCGGGGTGTATATTTTAGGAATGGCAACCGCATTTGGGGGAGGTGCCCTTCGTAATTTATTAATCGGTTATCCGATTGTCGCGTTTTGGCAACAAGACATGTTATTCCAAATCGCACTTTTATCAATGACTATTATTTTTCTTTTTCCAAATAAGTTAATTAGACATTGGAAAAAGTGGGAAAATATCACTGACGCTATCGGCTTATCAGCATTTGCTGTACAAGGAGCATTATATGCTCAAAAATTAAATTTACCAATTAGTGCCACAATCGTGGCAGCTGTTTTAACTGGTATCGGCGGCGGTATCATTCGCGACCTTTTAGCCCGCAGAAAACCTCTCGTTCTTCGAGCTGAAGTATATGCCTTTTGGACAATTTTAGCAGGTTTCTTAATTGGCGCTCAAATTATTGTTAGCGATTGGGCCCTTTACATTTTATTCATTTTAATTGTTTGCTTCCGCATGGTTTCTATTCATTACAAATGGCATTTACCGCACAGACGTATCGAAACGAAAGAACGTTCAATGCATAAATAGCAATCTAACCTCTTTACATATCGTAAAGAGGTTTTTCTTTTCTAACGATTTTTTCTTTATATAATGTTTATACTAATTTTTAAAGTGAGGTGAATACAAATGACAAACCACGTTAATAAAGGAGCTCAAAAAAGCTCAGTAAATCAATTTGGACACGATCCTAATTCAGCACACGAAAAGAGCGCTAAAATGGAACACTTCCATAAAACACACCAAGAAAAAGCAAAAAAAGAGTAAACGAACTTATACACAAAAATTGACGCACAGTTTATGTACTGTGCGTCTCCTCTTCGAGCATCAAATCCATACTCGATATTCCAATTAAATCATTTTTATCATACGCATCTTCTTGCAACAACCGCATCGCCTGTGTACGAATTGATTTTTCAACAATATTCCGTACATATCGCCCATTACTAAACGATGTAATTTGCGACGAATACTTCACCGCATGTAAATGATCCCTAAATTTCCATTCAGCTTCTTTTGATAACTGATATTCACGATCTTCATACATTCTCTTCCCAATTTCCAATAGCTGATTTACCGAGTAATCCGCAAACTCAATAATAAATGGAAAACGAGATTGAAGCCCTGGATTTAATGAAAGAAAGTGATTCATCTCTCTTGAATATCCAGCTAAAATCAATACAAAACCATGTTGTTTATCTTCCATATGTTTTACAAGCGTATCAATTGCTTCTTTTCCAAAGTCCTTCTCTCCTCCTCGAGCTAAAGAATACGCCTCATCAATAAACAAAATACCTCCCATTGCTTTTTTTATTAAATCTCTTGTTTTTTGGGCTGTATGGCCGATGTACTCTCCTACAAGATCAGCACGTTCAGCTTCAACCAAGTGGCCTTTCGATAGAATATTCATCTCAAACAGCAATTTTCCTATCATTCTAGCAACAGTTGTCTTCCCTGTACCTGGATTCCCTTTAAACAGCATATGAAGTACTTGCTTCTCTGACTTCAATCCCTTTTCTTGTCTTTTTTTATTCACATAAATCCAAGCATATATTTCTTTTATTATCTTTTTTATATCCTCCATCCCAACAAGCTTCCCCATCTCTTCTTCAATTCTCTGCAGCATTTCATGTTTAATTGCAGTTTCATTTGAAATTACCGTTTTATTTTCTGCGGCTGGCAAAGAAATTTTCTTTCGATGGTTTAACACAATATTAATTTGATTGTTGTTTTTCTTTC
>NZ_JBNLYE010000122.1:0-11991 GCF_050172095.1 Bacillus sp. GMs2/2 | reverse complement strand
ACCTCTATATTTATTTACGATAATATCCAAGTCATGATATACACGGTGGGCATACACTACATACTCAATATTTTGAAGTTCCACACCTTTTTTTACAATTTCATAGCTTCTATTTACATCGCGTTTTATTTTTTCATTCTTTATTTCCATGTGTATATTTTTTAAAGATTGTTCTTGCTGTTGAAACCATTGCTTAAATTGATTCCAATCCCCGTCTGTATAATTCTCTGCTTTACCGTAATTTAAGAAATTATTATAGCTTTCATGTGTCATTCGAATAAAATTTAGCACTTTTGTCTCTTCTTGCACATCTTCTATTTGAGCTATTGTATTTACCTCAGCAGGCTTATTCGCATAATGTAACAGCACTTTCATAAGACTATAGCTTGCAATGATCATCACGATAATAATCCCGAATACACTTAACAATTTCTTCATATACAGAACTCCTTCTCTACTAAAAATATTACAATGTATGACTATACTTGTAACTTTCTCTCGTAGAAATATAATTCCTGTATAAATTCTTCCTATCATTTCGACAATATTTTTCTATACATTTCTCGTTGGCAAATGTTCTTGTAAAACAATATATCCTTCATAAGCTGTGTAACCGAGTATAGCCATTAATCCGATATAACAAGCAAATACTGTCCATTTCGTTTTCGCATCCACTTTATAATAGTTTTCTTGTTGTTCCTTTTCTGTTTTCCATTCATTTAATTTTCTTTCTGACGCTTCAAATGCTTCCCTTATGTGAATTGTATACTCATCTTTTTCATCTTCATATGGAACATAATCTAACGGTTCGAACTTCGGTAAAAGATACTCTAACACTTCCATTTTTTGAAGTTCACCTATTTGTAACTCTTTTTCCCGTTCTCTTTGTCTTAATGCATTCATCTCATGATGCATCACGTATATAGTCCGATGTACAGCACCCGTTTCTTTTAATTCCTCTTCAAGCCTAGTAACATATTCTTTCATCCCATCAATTTTATGCCCTAATTCCTTAATCGGCTCATCTCTCTTTATTACTCTATATAACTCCATACAACCGATAATAACAATAAATCCTCCCAAAATACTTTTAAAGTAAATTGAATAGCCAAGTAATAAAATAAGGCCTGCTCCCCAAATTTTAGTACTGACAACTGAAATAATTCGCCCACCATCTAGCGGCGAAACGGGAATTAAATTAAAGAAATTAATCATACTTCCAAGCAAAATAACAAGCGCCCAAAATGGCTCTTTCGTCATTATATAAAGCGGTATCGCTGGTAAAAATGACAGAAGTCCGAAAAACGGACCCATATAGGCAATGTAAGCTTCATCTTTCGCATTTTTCGGCATCTCTTTCATTCCAATAAGGGCCCCCATAAATGGAATAAAGATTGCTGGCGATGTTGGGATCCCCTTTCTTTTCGCAGCCCATAAATGGCCCATTTCATGAACAAACAACAAATAAATGAGCGCCACTCCAAATTTCCAACCATATAGAACTGCGTATGCGCCAAGCGATAGAAACATACTAAATACCGTTGAAAACTTTGCTAATTTAAAAATTGCAAATACCCACTTTAACTTAGACAGTAAAAATAGACCTATCGCAACAATAATTCCCCATAATCCTTTTTTATTATTTTTCATATTCCTCTCCTTTATCTCTCATTAATGAATCATATCATTCATCAAAGCTTGTTCTTTTCTCTATTATGACATATTTTTTTCTATTGTTAGAAATAATGTTTATATAATCCATTTTCAGCCAAAAATATAAATAAAAGGAGGTGTACACAAATGAATTTACAATCTCTTATAATAGGTGCTCTATCGTTTTTAGCTTCAACTCTTATTTTTTATACCGTTAGTTACGTATTATTATTAGATTTGTTGCCCAATCACGTATTTATTGCCCTTGTCATCCTTTCCGCTCTTATGATTTCTTTTCTTATTACACGAAAATCAATGAATGAGCCATCTACAAAAGCAAAGTAATAGAGAGGGGTGCTTTCCCCTCTCTATTATCATTTCCTAGGAAAGGTCATATAGATTTGACGAGTTTACATTCATTCCAATCCGTAAGGGCTAATTAAAGTCTCACTTTATCTTTGAAAATTCATTTTTTCACCATAATCTTTAACAATCTGAATTATATTTTGAAACACACCTATTTTTTCTTTTTCACTGTTTAATATTTTCAAATCATAATTTTCGTAATATGTTTCTAATGATTTTAATTGTGATTCTGAAGCGCTTTTTATCGGAACAGTAGCATGTAATTCATATTGCTTATACCCTTCCTTTACTTTTTCACCTAAAATCATTTCACTCTCTTTTGCTCCAATTAATTTTTGAACTTTTTCTGGAAAATTGAGTTGCAAATAATATTCTTGCTCCTTCACTAACTTATTGTATAGTGATTGTGAAATCGTATACCGTACCGTATAATTCACGTTTTGATCGCCTGTTTTAATATGAAACGCGGTAATCTGCAAATCTTTTTTTGTTACTTCCGTTAAAGGGCTTACCTGCATCTCATCTTCTTTTTGTTCTGAGACATTTGGAAATATATCCAAAAGCTTTTCCGTATCTTTTTCATTCAACATATACATAGCTTTCTTATATTGCACCCATCCTCGTCTATCTTCTCCCCTTAACCATGCATAATAAGTTTCTTTTTTCCCATCTCTACTAATTTGTATTTCATATTCAGGTTCACCGAAGCTTCCTGTTATTTCTTGTTTCTCAGCTTTATTCAAAATGTCTATTACTAACTTCGCTTCTGATTCCTGCAACTTTTTCTCTTTATGTTTTTTTTGTATAACGGTTACCCCTATTGTTTCTTTCACTTCATTCACCGTCTCTTCTACTTTTTTTGTTTCTTTTTTCGGCTCAACTTGACCACAAGCTGCTAGTAACATAACAAACAACAACACCAATACATATTTCCCTTTCAAATTAATCCTCCTCTTACGATAAGAAATCCTTATAATCTTCATACACAAAACAAAAACGTGACATCCTATTAAATACGCTATACTAATCATTGAAAGGAGGTCTTTATCATGTCCATTAATTTTCATGATGAAAATAATAAGTACACATATGCAACAAGAAACGCTCATATTTCTTGGGCTGAAATGGTAAAAAACATTACAGAAATACAAAACAAGCAAATAATTGATATCGGCTGTGGTGGTGGGATTTATACGAAAGAACTCGCTCTTATGGGAGCCAAAAATGTTGTGGGACTTGATTTTTCAAAAGAAATATTACAAGCTGCAAAAGAAAATTGTAACAACTTTTCAAACATTTCATTCATCCACGGTGATGCACATAATATCCCATACCCTAATGAAACATTCGACATAGTTATTTCGCGTGCAGTTATTCATCATTTACAAGACATTCCTACATTTTTACGTGAAGCTTCTCGTATATTAAATAAAAACGGTTTACTTATTTTACAAGATCGAACAATTGAAGATTGTACAATTCCAGGAAGTCCCGAACACATTCGCGGATATTTTTTCTCTCTATTTCCAAAACTTATTGAAATAGAGTCAAAAAGACGTCCAAAAACCAACACTATACAGACAGAATTACAAAAACATTCTCTTCATGTACTTCCCGCACAAACACAATGGGAAATACGAAAAATACATGATTCTGTAGAAGCATTATTGCAAGATTTATCTCCTCGAACAGGTCGATCTATTCTATATGAGTTAACAGATGATGAACTTTCTCAACTTCTACAACATATACAGACCGCATTACAAAACGTCTCTCCTATTATTGAAAGAGATCGATGGACAATTTGGAGCGCCATGAAGTTGTAAGGAAGGAAGCCTCACAAAATAATGTGAGGCTTCCTTTCTTTCATAATCTAATTTTGCAACACTCTTGATATCCTCCACTTCTGGCCTGTGCACTTCCACACTTCGGACATACTAAATATCTAGACTGATTTGTCAACAAACTACCTTTTTGAAAGAGTAAAACTTCTGCTTGTTTAAACGAACGCGAATAATATAACCACATAAAACCAATTATAGCAATAATGCCAAATAATACTCCCATCGCAAGCATTTCAGTCACCTCTTTTGGTTTGTTCTTTCCAGCAAGTGGATTGTTGTATTATTCTCTATAAATTCAAACAATCCCTTCTTCACTCCTATAAATATCAATTTTCTCTATAAAATTTACAATTCTCCGCAAATTTTCACTACCATTTTACAATTCATCATTTCCTTTACAACAACGAATATCACTTTCGATATTTCCGTATATAAATATATCTTTCAAAAAACATATTGACTTTCTAAAAAAAACATGCAACAATACTGTCAGAATACTTGAATAAAAATTCATTGACGAGAACGAGTACGTTATAGAACTGTTCCCCAGAGAGTTGGCGATTTGCTGAAAGCCAACGTTCAGCGCGTAACCGAAAATCATCTCCGAGAAGTAGAACCGAATGTTACAGTAAGTTCTTACCGGCCGTCCCCCGTTACAAGGAACACGTATCATGTTGTACGTTGCAAAGCCGTATACATATAGATTTATTTCTACATGTGTAAATTAGGGTGGTATCGCGGGTAAATATAACTCGTCCCTTTCTTTAGGGACGAGTTTTTTGTGTTCTTACAAATGAATAAAAAAGGAGGAAAAACAATGAACACTGTATCAAAAAAACATATTTTTTTCACGGGTCTTATGCTATTTTCTTTATTTTTTGGGGCAGGTAATTTAATTTTCCCTCCCATGCTTGGCCAAAATGCAGGTGAAAACTTTTGGCCAGCAATGATTGGATTTTTACTAACAGGAGTTGGCTTACCACTACTAACTGTTATCGCAATTTCTCTATCTGGAAATGGAATGCAGCAACTTGCAAGTCATGTTCATCCATTATTCGGAATTTTCTTTACAGTAATTGTATACATTGCTATCGGTCCATCTATGGGCATCCCACGTGTTGCAAATGTCGCTTATGAAATGGGGGTTAGTTCTTTCTTACCAGAAACAATCCGCTCTAGCAGCCTAGTGCTATTTGTATATACAATCATCTTCTTTACTATCGTATTTTGGCTGAGTTTGAATCCATCTAAACTTGTTGATCGTATTGGAAATGTATTAACACCTATTTTATTACTCTCTATTTTCTTATTGTTTGTTAAAAGTGTATTTACACCACTTGGGCAATCAGGACCAGCAATGCAAGAGTATCAAACTTCTCCAATCTTCAAAGGCTTTATGGAAGGCTACTTAACAATGGACACTATTTCAGCACTTGCATTCGGAATTATCGTTGTAAATGCAATTCGCTCTAAAGGTGTGAATGATCGTAAGTCCATTGCCATCGCCACAGCAAAAGCAGGGCTTATTGCCGCTACAGGGCTCGTACTTGTATACGGTGCACTCGGCTGGCTTGGGGCAACTAGCGTCTCGCTCGGATATGCAAAAAATGGCGGACAGCTACTTACTGTTATCGTACAACAATTATTCGGTCCATACGGTTTGCTCCTATTATCTCTTATCGTTACACTCGCTTGTTTAACGACATGCGTTGGACTCGTATCTGCGTGCAGCCAATATTTTTCAACATTATTGACTACATTTTCATACAAAACGTTCGCGAGTATCATTTGCGCATTAGGATTACTAGTTGCCAACTTAGGTTTAACGAAAATTATCGCAATCTCTGTTCCAATTCTACTTGTTGTGTATCCAATTGCGATTGTACTCGTACTACTATCATTACTTCATAAATACTTCGGTGGATATCGCTCTGTTTATGTAGGTGCTTTAATTGGAGCAGCTGTAGTGAGCGTATTTGATGGATTAAAACAAGGTGGTATTTCAGTTTCATTTATCACACCATATTTTGAATTTATCCCTTTATATAATGAAGGAATCGGCTGGCTAATACCAGCATTAGTAGGAGCTCTTATTGGTCTTGCAATGGCTAAGTTAAGCGGTACGAAAAAAGTTCCATTAGTAACCGAATCTCACGAAGTAAAAGCCTCCTAAAAAAAACTCCCAAAAGGGAGTTTTTTTACATTTGATACGCAGTATGATTAAAACTGCTTATTTTATAAGCCTTCGTATAATATTCAATATTCGTATCAACTGTTTCTACCTTGACAACATCATAGTGCTCTTCTTGCTTTACTAAAAATAAATAGTATTCCTCTGTAGCCTCAATAATCGCAATTTTATCTGTTTCAACATTATATTGTTCACAAAGCGCTTGTAATGCGTTCACATAATCCCCTAATTTTTTAGACTTATCCATTCCGAATATAGTTTGAACTAACATATACATTCTCCCCTTTATATGTACTGTTAACACCTCAATGATAACGCTTACATTATTTATCGTCAATAAAAACATTCAATAGTTTTAACGCCAAATCTATATTGTATCGAGCCAATAATCAGCGAGGAATTCCCCGCCAATTAAAGTTTCACTTTATCCCGCATTAACTGCCCGTAAAAGCCCGATTGGTGAGGGCTGATAATCAGTGGGGGAGGAACAACCTCCCCACTGATTAAAGTTTCACTTTATCACTTCGTTAATTGATGCCTAAATGCATAAATAACCGCCTGAGTACGGTCACTTACATTCAATTTATTTAATATATTACTCACATGTGTCTTTACCGTTTTCAGTGCAATAAATAACTCGTCCGCAATCTCTTGATTACTTTTTCCCTCTGCGATTAATAACAAAATCTCAAACTCTCTTTCCGTTAAATCATCATGCAAAGGTTGCTCTTTCTTTTGACGCATACGGGACATCATTTTCCCGGTAACTTTCGGCTCTAATACTGTTTCTCCATCATAAGTAGCTCGTACAGCATCAGCAATATCACTTGCTCTTGATGTTTTTAATAAGTAACTGGTCGCCCCAGCCTCAATAACAGGATACAATTTTTCGTCATCTAAAAAGCTTGTTACAACTACAATTTTTGCTTCTGGCCATTCTTGAATAATAGCACGTGTTGCTTCGACACCATCCATCTCATCCATAACAAGGTCCATTAAAATAATATCCGGCCTTAATTGCAATGCTAATTCTGATCCTTTTCTTCCATTCTCAGCTTCCCCTACTACTTCAATATCTGGCTGTGTCGATAAATATGCCGATACACCCATACGAACCATTTCATGATCATCGACAAGCAATACTTTTATCATACTTCTCCCCCTCTCTCCATCATAATCGGTACTTTTACTTCTATTTGTGTACCTTTGGTCGGGAAACTAAGTACCTTAAGTGTCCCACCAATTTCATGAACACGCTCTTGCATCGATCTTAGGCCATATGAACCAGCCTTATTAACCCCTACTTCAAACCCAACGCCGTCATCAATGATTTTTAAAATCGCATATTGATCAATTTTTCGAAGGCGCACTTCTGTTTTCTTTGCCTTCGCGTGTCGCAACGTGTTTGATAGCGCTTCTTGCACAATACGGAATAAATGATCTTCTACACCTTTTTTTAATTCTATTGGCTCAATAAGCCATTCAATTTTCATATGTTGTTTTCGCGATAATTCCGTTAATAATTCCTCTATACCTTCTGTCAGTTTCTTACCTTCCAATTGTACAGGACGTAAATGAAGGAGCAATGCTCTCATTTCTGATTGAGCATTTACAACCATATTTTCAACAAGTTGCAATTGTTTTTTTGTCACATCTGGAAATTCAGTTATTTGTTCATTAATCGCTGACATCATCATCGACATTGCGAAAAGCTGCTGACTTACTGAATCATGCAACTCCCTTGCTAAACGATGCCTTTCTTGAGAAATCGCTTCTTGTCTCATCTCTTCATTCCAATGAGCTCGTTCATTCGTTACTTTTTGAAAGAGTCCAGCTTGCTCCTCTAATCGACGAGCCAGAACGATTACTTTTCGTTCCACTTCATGAAATTCATCATCTGCAGTAAACGAAACATCGCTCGGAAAATTCCCTCGCTCTACTTCAAATAGAAAAGTATTTAATCCTTGTATACGCTGCTCTATATAATAACCGATTGCATATCCTACAATTCCCCCGATAAGTAAACTTGTAGTCATAATAAACAAGCCAATTGGAACAGAAGCGATGGATTCCTTCCATAATAAATCATACACTTGTTGCTCGCTTTTCCATACATATACAATTGTACAAATGAGTGCGATACTAACAGAGGACAACATAGAATAACGAATATACATCCACGAAATATTTTTTTGTTTCTTCATTATACTTTCCTCACTTCCGTGTCGCCTACGACAAGCGAAGAAATAATTTTAATACGTCGAGGAGCCTCTTTATACTGCTCTGTTCTAAATGTAACATTGCGGTTAAACCCTGTCTCTTCATGACCTGGCAAGAGCACACGTCCGACAATAACAGAATGATTTAAAGAAAGTTCAATATCATACGGCACATATAAACGGATATTACCAACGACACCCCGAATAACAATTACCGTTTCCCCTTCTGGAATCATAGCAGTTGTTAAATCTATTTCCACATCACAAGCACCATATTGAACATTAATATCCTCAAGTTCATAAATATGATCCATCATTCGCACATTGCCTACAAACATATTTTTCAAATATGTTTCTGTACGATATATTTGCTTCTCTTCGTCTATAATCCCTTTTTCTTTAATTTCAACCTTCATTGCTTTTTGCTGATGCCCTTGTTGAATCAATTGATAACCAATTAAAGCTAAACAAGCAAATACGACAAGAACAAATGCTGCTGATGAAAATAAGAAAAATAAAAATACGATACCACCAACAAATAAAAATACATTTCCCCGTACATAACGATTCTTTTTACGATAATGCCTTCCAAACATAAGCATAATAAATGCAAAAATGAGACCACCTGGTTCAAAATGTCCAAGTATCATATCAAGAAAAAGACCGAATCCAAATATGATGAGGAGCATCCCCATTAATTGTGTCTTTGAAAAATGTTTCTTCATTTCAGCTCCCCCCTTCTTGTCACATATACATAGAAGAAAAGGCATTGCTTTCCAACACCTTTTCTCCTATCACTATATCATAAGCCTGTTTTATAATATACTACTATTATTTTGTTAACTCTTTCGTTAACGATACATCATTCTTTTCTTTCATTTCACGCTCAAGTTTTGCAATTTTCATATCAAATGTATCACGCTCATGCTCTTCATTCATACGAGTTTCTAAGTCACGAATGTGATCTTCAATTTCTTCAAATCGTAAGAACGGATTATTTTCATCCATTTTATGCATCGCAGTATTCATACGACGATTTGCATGTGCCATATTTTCACGTGCCATTAGTTCCATACGCTTTGCGTGCATTTCTTTTAATTTATTTTTCATTTCAGAAAGACGACGCTCTAACTCATCAATTTGCTCTACAACACCTGCATACATTTCTTCTAATCGAGTTACTTGACCTTCATAATAAGCTACCTCTTCTAACGCACGTTCGTGCAATTGCAATTCGCCTGCTTCTTGAGCAATGATAGCTTGCTTTGATCTTTTATTAACGAAATAACGTGCTTGCTCAAGCTCACGAGCAAAGTTAGATTTTAATGTTTTATGACGCTCAATTAACTTCTCAATTTTTGTTATTTCACGCTCACTATCACGTAAATATTGGTTTAACATCGCAATTGGATTTTTTCTTTCCTTCTCATCTAACACGTTATGAAAATCAGCTAAAATTGCATCGCGTACACGTCCGAATAAAGATTGTTTCATTATAAATCTTCCTCTCTTCTACTTTTTTTATAATTTGATTTATTGTTTTAGTTTTTCATTAATTTGTTCCACTCATCTTCAAAGTTGCTATATGGTTTAGAACTTTCTGGAGCAGATTCAACAACTACATCTTTTTCTTTTTTCCACTCACGGTATCCGTAGTATAAAACCACTAAAGCAGCGATACCGATTAATGCTGGCGAATGAGAAAGTGCAATGGATAAACCGATTAAACCAACAATCCCCCAAGCTAACTTTCCAAAAAATGATTTAGCTCGCACAAATGATTTATAGCTCCAATATACAACTCCTGCTCCGATTGCAAATCCTACAATACCAGCAAGACTACCAAGAGCAATTAAAGCCAAAATACCGGCTGCGATAAACGCTAGAAATTGTTTCATCTTGTGCTTGCCTCCCTTCGATTTGATACTCTTATCTTAACTATTTTTTCATCTTTCCATAACGAGCTTAAGAACCGTTTTTAACTCAGACTTAAGACCGAGTCATATTCAGCCCTTTACGCAAAAAAACGTGCAGAGTCTATCCTCTGCACGTTTTTTAATTACTAACATTCATATTAAATTAAGCTGTTTTATGATACTCTTTTTTCTCAGCTACTTTCGAAAACCTTGGAAACCCAATTAAAATAGAAGCAATCCCACATACTCCAACTAAGATTGGATAAAATGCATATGGCAACAATTCAACCGGAGATAACGCTGCAAATCCTGCTGCCGTTAACATTTGGGCACCGTACGGAATTAATCCTTGCACACAACATGAGAAAAGATCTAATACACTCGCTGATTTACGAGGGTCTATTTCATATTGATCTGCAATATTTTTTGCAAGCGGGCCTGTAAAGATAATTGAAATCGTATTATTCGCTGTACACATATTCGTCATACTCACTAAACCAGCAATACCAAATTCCGCTCCTTTTTTCGAACGAATATTACGTGTTAATATATTCATTAAATATTGAATACCACCATTATATTGGATTAATTCAACCATACCGCCAATTAATATAGCAAGTAATACTAACTCCATCATACCGCCCATTCCAGTCGTTACACTTTTAAAGAAACTTTCTAACGTGTAACTTCCATCTATAAGACCGATAACACCAGATAGTACAGTTCCACCAGTTAATACAATAAGTACATTCCAGCCAAGTAGCGCTGTAATCAGTACTCCTGCGTACGGTAAAATCTTTATCCAATCAAAGCTATGTGCTTTAATCTGCGTGTCACTCCCTGAAGTAACTATTACTAATAGTACAATTGTAATAATAGCTGCTGGTAACACAATTAAAAAGTTCGTTTTAAACTTATCTTTCATTTCTGTTCCTTGTGAACGAACAGCTGCGATTGTTGTATCTGAAATAAATGATAAATTATCACCAAACATCGCTCCGCCAACAACAGTAGCCATTGCAAGCGCAATTGAGATATCAGTTTGACCACTAATACCTACAGCAATCGGCGCTAATGCTGCAATTGTTCCCATTGAAGTTCCCATCGCTAATGAAATAAATGCACCAATAACAAAGATTCCAGCTACGATAAATCCTGGCGGTAAAATAGTTAACGCTAAATTAACAGTTGAGTCTACTCCACCCATTCCTTTAGCAGTTTCAGAAAATGCACCTGCAAGCACAAAAATTAATACCATAATCATAATATCCGGATTTCCTGCACCTTTAGCGAACCGCTCTACTTTCACATTAAAACTTTCTTTACGATTCATCACTAAAGCGACTCCTACAGCAATTGAAATCGCTACAAGTATCGGCAATTTATAGAAATCACCTGTAATAATCCCAGAACCAATAAATAGCGCCAAAAATATCCCAAGTGGTAATAAAGCTAAACCATTTCCTCTCGTTTCTTTCAAAGTACCATCTCTCCCTAGTTTCAACCTTTTTCTAATGAATAACAAAAGACCTCTTCCGATGAGAAGAGGTCTTATACATCTATAAGAAACGCTCTTCTCATCTTTCAAGCACACGCTTGCTGGATTTGGCACAGCACTCTGAAATCGAGTCCGCTGCCGAGGCATCGTAGGGCCAGTCCCTCCGCCTCTCTTTATAAGAAGGTTTCATATTTATTTTTTAATAATAATTTCTTCCCTAACTTTACTCGCTTACAAAACAAAAGTCAATTATTTTTTGTATAGATTTTTTTGGTAATTATACAAAAATTTGAATACAACAATC
>NZ_JBNLYE010000121.1:0-12114 GCF_050172095.1 Bacillus sp. GMs2/2 | reverse complement strand
CATAGATTTTCGAAATTTTTTCTATTCATTCCATCATTTGATTACGGAGGGGTTATTCATGTCTGTATTTACACCAGAAGAAATTACGGAACTTGCTGCGAATTCAGGAAGGAAAAAAGCTCATTTATCATTGCTCCCTATGCTAATTCTTGGTTTTTTTGGTGGCGCTTTTATCGCATTAGGGTATTTACTCGATATTCATGTTATTGGGACAATGCCAAAATATTGGGGATCATTTTCTAGTTTTCTAGGCGCTGCTGTATTTCCTATTGGTCTTATTCTCGTTATTCTTGCAGGCGGTGAACTAGTAACCGGTAACATGATGACAGTTTCTATGGCCTGGCTCCAAAAGAAAATTACTTTATTTTATTTCATACGAAATTTAGTTATTGTTACATTTAGCAATTTCATAGGGGCTGTATTTGTAGCCTACTTTTTCGGTCATATCGTTGGCTTAACTGAGGGAGCTTTTTTAGCGAAAACTATTTCTATCGCTCAAGCGAAACTACAAGATACGCCATTGCAAGCATTTATTTCTGCAATCGGATGTAATTGGCTCGTTTGTTTAGCTGTTTGGCTCAGTATGGGAAGTAAAGAATTTATCGGAAAGATTATCGGTATTTGGTTCCCGGTTATGACTTTTGTTGCGATTGGATTTCAACACGTTGTAGCCAATATGTTTGTCATCCCAGCCGCGATTTTTGCCGGTCATTTCACTTGGGCTGAATATTTTCCAAACTTTATTTTTGTTTTCTTTGGAAATTTAGTAGGAGGTATGTTATTTGTAGCACTACCTTACTTCATATCTTATAATAAGAAACTACCTGCTCATCAAGAGAAGACTGAAATGAAGAACAAATCTCTGTCCGCTTAAATGGATGTCTATAAAGTGCCCTAAAAAATATTACAAATTTCATTTTTTTTGCGAATATATGTACGTACACTTGTTCTCGAATGTTTTATACGTTATAATAACAACTTAAATAGCATTATTTACATATGAGGTGAAAAACATGAACAAAACAGAATTAATTAAAAACGTAGCACAAAATGCTGAGATTTCTCAAAAAGAAGCTACTGTAGTTGTACAAACTGTAGTAGAATCAATCACTAACACTTTAGCTGCTGGTGAAAAAGTACAACTTATCGGATTCGGTACATTCGAAGTTCGTGAAAGAGCTGCTCGTACAGGCCGTAACCCACAAACTGGTGAAGAAATGCAAATCGCAGCTTCTAAAGTACCTGCTTTCAAAGCTGGTAAAGAACTAAAAGAAGCTGTAAAATAATGAAAAATATCCTTCTCATTTATGAGAAGGATATTTTTTTCATAACATAATTAATAAAAATCTGACCATTATGTTGTTTCTTTTGTTCTTTTATGCAAATAAAATCTTTACTTTCAAAAAAAGGTTTTGCGGTAATGCTCGCCTCTGTATATATCTCCCTATGCCCTAGGTTCACTGCTTCTTTTTCTAACTTCTGTAGTATGTATGAAGCGACTCTTTTCCCTTGATAATCTTTATGCGTAAATAAACGATCTATGTAACGATCATCGTTATAATCCCCAAACCCCACAATCACACCTTTATGATCCGCTACATAGCTAATATTCTTTTCTAAAGACTGTAACCAATTTTCTCTATCTAGTCGCTCCGGTGCCCACGCCTGTAGCTGTAACTCATTATAATCTTTTGCATTAACCGTATGAACTGTTTCATAGAACAATTGTAATACTTGATCTAAATCTTCTTTCTGGAATGTTCTAATTATAATATCTTTTAACATATATAAGTCTCCTTACGAAACTACCTCTTAACTTTTCTACTACATACGATTCTATATTTCTGCTTTATTATATCGTTTTAATTTCTATACGAACAAAAAAACAATACTTATTCAAGTATTGTTTTTTAATTCTATTCAATTACTTAATGTAGCTTTTTAAGGTTTTAATTTAACTCTTTGTAATCGTAATGCATTTAATACAACGGATACAGAACTAAATGCCATTGCTGCTCCAGCAACCCAAGGGGCTAAGAAACCTAATGCCGCAATTGGAATTCCTAACGCGTTATAAGCTAATGCCCAGAATAAATTTTGTTTAATATTTCTTATCGTCATTTTACTCATAAAGATCGCATCAGCAATACTATTTAAGTCACCGCGGATTAACGTTATATCCGCTGCTTCCATCGCTACATCCGTTCCCGTTCCAATTGCCATACCAATGTTCGCTGTAGCAAGAGCAGGAGCATCATTTATCCCGTCTCCAACCATCGCTACTTTCTTACCTTGTGCTTGGAGTTTTTTCACTTCTTCTGCTTTTCCTTCTGGTAATACTTCTGCAATTACGTGATCAATACCAACTTGCCCCGCAATTGCCTGAGCAGTTTGTGTATTATCTCCTGTAATCATAACAACGTCTAGACCCATTTTCTTAAGTCTTGCGATAGCTGCTTTTGAAGTATCTTTTACAGTATCTGCAACGGCCACTATACCAGCATATTCTTTATTGATCGCAATAAGCATCGCTGTTTTTCCTTCTCGTTCTAGCGCTTCCATCGATTTAGAAACTTCTTCAATATTAATATCGAATTTCTTCATTAATCGACGTGTACCAATTAATAATTGTTTCCCTTCTACAACGGATTCGATACCGAATCCCGGAATCGCTTCAAACGTTTCTGAGCTTGGGATATCAATTTTCTTTTCTTTAATTCCTTCTACAATTGCTTCTGCAAGTGGGTGTTCAGAATTTTTTTCTGCCGCACCTACTAAACGTAGTATTTCTGCTTCATGGAATCCATCTGCTACCATTACATCTGTTAACACCGGTTTCCCATTTGTCACTGTACCCGTTTTATCTAGAATAACTGTATCTAATCGGTGCGTTGCTTCTAAATGCTCTCCACCTTTAAATAAAATACCATACTCAGCCGACCTTCCTGATCCCGCCATAATAGACGTAGGTGTTGCAAGACCTAATGCACACGGACAAGCGATAACAAGTACTGCTATCATTTTCTCAAGTGCTCCGCCAAAATCACCAGGTGTAACAAATATCATCCATACTGCAAATGTGATAATCGCAATCACAACTACAACCGGTACGAAAATACCTGAAATTTGATCTGCTACCCTTTGAATAGGAGCTTTTGAACCTTGTGCTTCTTCTACTACTTTAATAATTTGAGCTAATGCAGTATCTCTTCCTACTTTAGTTGCTTTCACTTTTAAAAATCCATTTTTATTTATTGTCGAACCTATTACTACATCCCCAATTGACTTATCAACAGGAATACTTTCACCCGTTAACATCGATTCATCAATTGCTGACTTTCCTTCTACAATCTCACCATCTACTGGTATTTTTTCACCAGGCTTTACATAGACGATATCACCAGCTACTACTTCTTCAATCAAAATTTTTATTTCTGTTCCATCTCGCACAACTGTAGCTGTCTTCGCTTGTAAACCCATCAATTTTTTAATTGCTTCTGATGAGCGCCCTTTTGCTTTCGCTTCAAATAATTTACCTAAAATAATTAATGTAATAAGTACCGCACTCGTTTCAAAATATAAATCTGTCATATGTTTCGAAGAACCAATAGATTGAATACTTAAATATACACTATAGAAATACGCGGCCGACGTTCCAAGCGCCACGAGAACATCCATATTCGCACTTTTATTACGTAACGCTTTATAAGCTCCAACATAAAACTGTCCACCAATGATAAATTGAACAGGAGTTGCAAGTGCTAGTTGCACCCAAGGGTTCATTAACATATCTGGTAAATAAATAAACGACGTAAATGAGAAATGACTAACCATTGCCCATAATAATGGGAAAGATAAAATAAACGAAATAATAAACTTCTTCTTTTGTCTTTCAATTTCTTGTAATCGATGATCAGTTGATGCATCTTGATCATCTGGTTTCACTTCTAATTTATATCCTAGCTTCGTAATCGCGCTCTTCATTTCATTTACATTAACTTCATCATGATTAAAGTCTACTGTAGCTGATTCTAAAGCAAAATTTACTGTCGCTTTGTTCACACCATCTAACTTATTTAAACGCTTTTCAACTCTATTTGCACATGCTGCACATGTCATTCCTGAAACAGTAAATTCAGCTTTATCACTTACAATTCCATATCCTAACGCTTCAACTTTTTCTTTAAATTGTTGTAGATTTGTTTTAGTTGGATCGTACATTATTTTTGTTTTTTCAAGCGCAAAATTTACATTTGCCTCATGAACACCTTCTACTTTTTTTAGACCTTTTTCAATTCTATTTGCACATGCCGCACATGTCATTCCTGATATTTGAAGATTGGCCTCTTTTTGTTCATTCATGTCTCTCACCTCTATATACCCTTATGAGGTATAATTATTAGCAAAATAAATCGTACTTCGTTTAAAGTACGATTTATTTCCATATCTAAAAATAATTATTGAACATCGTATCCTTGGTCTTCGATTACAGCAACGATATCTTTTAATGTTACGGCAGACGAGTCGATAGTAACTTCAACAGTTCCTTCTGCTAATTGAACCTTCACTTGTTCAACACCGTTTAGCTCTTTCACACTGCTTTCGATAGCATTTACACAATGTCCACAAGACATACCTTCAACTTGTAATGTTAACTGTTCCATTTAAAATCCTCCTCTTGTTTCTTCATTCTTTGTTAATCACAATTACATCTTACCATACCCCCCTAAGGTAATCAATGGTTTTGTATCATGATTTTTCAATTATTTTCTAAAAGTTTATTTTACACACACTTTTTCACATCAATACCCCGAAATCTTATTATGAAGGTAAACAAAAAAACAAGCCAGTGACATACTAGCTTGTTTTTACGCTTTTGAAAAACGTTCAAATACAGTCATTAATTCTTCAATTGCTTCGTCACCATTGCCATCTTTAATAGCACCTGAAACACAATGACTTGTATGGTTTTTTAATACACCCATTCCTACTTTTTTCATCGCTGCATTAATCGCTGAAATTTGCACTAAAATATCCACACAATAGCGATCATTTTCAATCATATTTTGAATACCGCGGACCTGTCCTTCAATCCTCTTTAATCTATTTATAATTTGTTCTTTTTCTTTTTCTGATCTATGTGTTACCACTTCATGCTCTTTATGCCCCATATTATCACCTTCTTAAAGTTTCTCTTCATCCAATAAAACAATTGCTTTTACGAGTATACCAATTATAGCATTAATTATCTATGTATGATACCCCATATGAGTATATTTCCGCTCTAAGCTTATTCTTAACAATTTATTAGCTTCTCAGTCTCAATTTTCATGATACCCTTTCTTTTTTCAAAAAAACATTACATTCTCCATCAGAACTTAATAAAGTAAAATGTTTAATCACTTTTGTGCTATGTTCTTCAACTAAAGCCTCCATTAATGTACATTCCCTAACCATTTCTCGTTGCAAATATAAAAGGGCTACCTTAGTAGCCCTTAATAAAATAATTAATTTTCATCAGTTATAAAATATGTAGTTGTAAAGAGTACAATTTCTTAGTTTTCAAAGTTATTCTTTTACAGGAATAACAGCACCGTTATATTCCTTATTAATAAAATCTTCAATTTCTTTCGAATGTAATACTTCTACAAGTGCTTTAATTTCTTTCTTATCTTTGTCACCTTTACGAACTGCAACTACGTTTACATATGGCGAATCCTTACCTTCAAACGCAATTGCATCTTTTCTTGGATTTAATTTTGCATCAATTGCATAGTTAGCATTAATTAAAATAGCATCACCTTCTTTATTTTTATACATTTGTGTTAATAAACCAGGTTCAATGTCTGTTTTGAATTTTAAATTTTTCGGATTTTCTGTAATATCTTTTACGGTTGCTTTTACAGGATCTATACCATCTTTAATTTTTAAAATACCTTCTTTTTGTAAAATTGCTAAACCACGTCCATGATCAGTAATTGCATTACTCATAATAATTGTTGCACCATCTGGAAGCTCTTTTAGATTTTTATATTTTTGAGAATATAAACCGATTGGTTCAATGTGTATTTTTCCAGCTACTTCAAAATCATATTTTTTGTCTTTCATTTCTTTCTCTAAGAATGGAATACCTTGGAAATAATTTGCATCTAATTCTTTATTCGCCAATGATTTATTTGGTAATACGTAGTCTTGGAATTTTTTAATTTCTAGTTCTACACCTTTTTTCTCAAGTAATGGTTTTGCTTTTTCCAAAATAACTGCATGAGGTACATTAGAAGCACCGACAACAAGCTTATCTTCACTTTTACCTCCACAAGCAGTTAAACCAAAAATTGCCGTTGTAATAAGTCCTGATAGTAATAGTTTTTTCATGTTGTAAACACCCTTCTTCTTTTATGTATTTATTTATTAATTCACGCTGTAACAAATCAATAATCCATTTTATTAGAACAACACTAGGACATGCACAAATTGGTTCATTGATTTTCACATCGTTATTCCTCCTGCACACGGACTGTATAAATCTCTCTATTTTCCTCCAGAATAGTCTTTACTCACAGTCGAGAACAATAAAAAAACCTTTCTGCCCTTAGAATGAGCAGAAAGGTTTGTATGCATATATCGATACTATCCCTTTCTCTCATCTCTCAAAGCATTTGCTTTGCAGGAATTAGCACCATTTCAATGTAAAAATTGATGGTTGCTGGGTTTCACAGGGCACAGTCCCTCCACCTCTCTAGATAAGAGAAATCAGATTTAATTTTCATCTGATTCGAAATCTATTAAATTATCTATATTTTATGAATTGAATTTTATCAACATAAACTCGTTATGTCAATAATTGTTTATGAAAAAACTTCAATCACAAATATAAAAGTCTCAATTCACATGTGTAAATTGAGACTTTTTTCTTCCTATATATAGTTATTGCTGATCGCATACTTTTGTATCATTCACTACTGAAGTTCCTTCAACGGTTACCGTATGAAAACAGTCATTTACTCGAACTGTTACAACATTATCTTGCCGATCAATGATATGATATTCATTAAAATTTTTATTCAGAGCACTGCGAATTTGTTCTCCTTCATAAATTGGGATGCCATGCGATAAAACCCAAATAAGTCCAGCGATAGCAAGAATAGTTTTCATACGATCTACCTCCTTGGGAATATAGTGAACTTTTAATCCATACTTTTTCAGCTCTACAAATCATGATCGGAATAAACCAAGCCTTTTTGGAAATAAGTTCATTTCGTCTATTTTATGTTTATGCTAATTGTGACCGTTTTGTGACAACTTTTTGTCTCTTTAGACGAAAAGTTGAAACAAAACTTTCAAAAAGGACAATTCTACATATCAAAAAAGGTTATGGAATGTTTCATCCATAACCTTTTTTCCTATACGTAACTAATAAATCTCAATCCTTTACTTAAAGAAGTCGGCACAACAGATGCATGATTCTCCCCTTCAGCTTCATAAAACTTAAATTTAAGTTTATCGTGGTTTACTTGGAGAAGGCGCTCTGATAATTCATTTGCGCCTACAACCATATGCTCTCGTTCTAGTGACCCAACTGTAAGGAACACTCCTGTTTCAAACTTAGCATTGTTTAATTCATGTATAAGGTTCTCTTCTTTTTCAAGTACGGATTGGTTATTCCACCATATAGATGGACTACTAATAAAATAATTTTGAAAAGCATTTAAGTTTGTAAATAGTATATAAAGAGCAAATAGTCCACCTAAAGAATGTCCAAATAACGTTTGCTTACTTTTATCGATCTCAAAATTCTTTTCAATTTGTGGTTTCAGTTCTTCTTCAATAAAAGTAAAGAAATTATGTGCTCCTCCTGTTTTAGGCCACGGTTTACCGTCTGGTTTTAAAGGGGCATCTTTTGAAATTACGCTAGGCGTAAAATCATAACATCTTTCTTCCCCTGAAAATGCGCCTTCAATTGGATAACCCAATCCTACTATAACAGCTGGTGAAACACCGGTTTTTTCCGCTCTTACTGATTGTATTTTAACTGCTTCATGAAATGTTTGAAAAAAGGCATTGCCATCTAATACATAAATGACAGGATATCCTGAATCCGGTGCTGGTTGCCTCGGCTTTGAAATATGAATTTGATATTCCTTACCTTCTAATTTTGAATACATTTTCCACTGTTCTGTATTAGATGTTATAATCTGCTGTTTTTCAACTGTAGTATTCACCCTATCCCCCCCTTTTTAACTTGTTACATATATTTCGATTTTTTCTTCTTGAGATACAACGCTATCATAACCGAAACAAACAGGAGCCCCGTTATACGGATCTATCATGACACGTGCATCAATATGAAATACTTCTTTTAATACTTCATTTGTAATGATTTCTTCTGGGCTACCAGTTGTAACAATTTCTCCTTCCTTCATTGCAATAATTTCATCTGAAAACCTTGCTGCATGGTTAATATCATGTAATACCATAACAACCGTACAATTATGTTCTTTATTTAACTTCTCCACAATTTGTAATACATCTAATTGATGAGACATATCAAGGTATGTAGTTGGCTCATCTAATAGCAACACTTCTGTCTCTTGTGCTAATGCCATCGCTAGCCATACCTTTTGTCTTTGACCACCTGATAAATTTGCAATTTGTCTCGTTCGAAATTCAGAAGTTTTCGTTATATTTAATGCCCAATCAATCATTTCTTTATCTTTTGTCGTTAACTTATTTACGTTATTTCGATGTGGATAGCGTCCATAAGAAATTAATTCTTCCACTTTAAGTTCACCTGGTGCAATTGGAGTTTGCGGTAGTAAAGCTAACTGCTTCGCAATTTCTTTCGTTGAAATTGTATGTAAATCTTGCCCTTGTAAATATACTTTTCCGCTTTTTTGTTTTAAAATTCTTCCCATTGTTTTTAACAATGTTGATTTACCGCAACCGTTCGGACCTATAATTGTCGTTACTTTTCCTTCTTGTATTTCCACATTTAAATCGCGAAACACTGTAAGCTTTTCATAACTTGTTTCTAAATTTTTTGCACTTAAAATACTCACTTTTATTCCTCCTCTTACGCTTTCGCCTTATAAAGTAAATATAAGAAATACGGTACACCGACAATAGAAATAACGATTCCAACTGGTAACTCTACAGGTGTGAAAACTGTTTTTGCAATAAAGTCTGAGGCAACTACAAGAAACATTCCGATTACGCCGCACGTGGGAATTATATACTTATGTTGAATACCGACAAGTCTTTTCGCTATATGCGGTGCCATTAAGCCAATAAAACCGATACTCCCTGAAACAGCAACACATGCACTCACAAGCCCGATACTGCTTAATAATAAAATCGATTTCTCTCTTTCTACTGAAACACCTAAACTTGTAATACTCGTTTCTTCCAATTGAAATAAATCTAGTAAATATGCTTTCTTTTGTATAAGTGGAATTAAAATAATAAGCCATGGTAACATAGCCACAATATACTTCCAGTTCGCACTATATATGCTTCCAGAAACCCACACTGCAGCCATCTCGAAATCAGTTGACTTCATTTTGAGTGATAAGTACATAGAAAAGGCCCCAAATCCTGATCCAATTGCAATCCCTGTTAATAAAAGTCGCTGCGAATCTAACTTACCGTTTTTCCAAGAAAAAAGATAGATGATAATAGCAGCACCTAATCCGCCGACTAAACCAAACATTGGCATCATCATAATAGAAACCCAGTCTGTGCTTTTTAATTGTCCTTGAAAGAAAAACATAAAAATGACGATCGCTGTTCCCGCACCGGCATTTACTCCTAAAATACCTGGGTCTGCCAATCCATTTCTCGTAATCCCTTGAATAACGGCACCCGCAACACCAAGGCCTAATCCTACTAATCCAGCAATTACGATACGTGGAAGACGAAACTCAAAAATAACTAAATCATGTTCTGGTACTGGATCAATTCTAAAAAGTGTTTTAAACACATCTGTAATCGTAATGTCGAACGTACCATTTGTTAAACTAATATAAATAGCACATAGTATTAAAAATATAATAATCCCCATCGTCATTCCGAAACGTTGACTTGAATTTTTAAGCATGTCTCTCTCCTCCTCTTGTACGGATTAAATAAAGGAAGAAAGGAATTCCAATTAAAGATGTTACGACTCCAATTGGCGTTTCAAATGGATAATTTACAAATCTACTTAAAACATCACATAACGCTAAGAAAACCCCACCAATAACGCCTGCACATGGCAATATCCATTTATAATCTACTCCAATTATAAAGCGGGTAATGTGCGGAATAATTAAACCTACAAAACCAACTTTTCCTACTAAAGCAACTGCTGTTCCTGTTAAAAAAATTACCGATAAAATTGCCATCGCTTTAACTAGTTTTGTACGCTGTCCTAAATTAATAGAAACCTCTTCGCCTAATGAAAGAATGGTAATAGATTTTGATATTAACAATGCTAAAATTATTCCAATTATCCCAAACGGTATCGTAATTTTAATTATATTAGGATCTACTTGATCTAACTTTGCATTAAACCAAAAACTAACATTTTGAGAAATTTGGAAATACGAAGCCATGGCAGCCGATACACTGCTTAAAAATGTTCCAATAACTGTTCCGATAATTGCTAACCTAACTGGTGATAAGCCATTTTGAAGGAGCGAACCAAAACCAAACACGATACCGGCTCCGAGTGCAGAACCAATCATTGAACATACAACCATACCAATTGATGACATTCCTGGAAGAAAAATCATACAAAGTGTAATAACAAAGGCAGCACCATCCGTCACACCCATAATAGAAGGGGATGCAAGATAGTTTCTTGTCATCCCCTGCATAAGTGCTCCTGATATGGCTAGAAATGCTCCGACTAAAAGAGCTGCAACTACCCTTGGTAAACGTGAAGTAATAATAATATTATGATTTACATCACTTGAATCAAAATGAAATAATGCGTTCCACACTGTTTCAGCATCAATACTTTTCGCCCCATACAAAATCGAAAGTATAACTGTAAATAAGATGAGTATGGGTGCTATACATAATATAGTTACTGGTACTGCATTTGTTTTCTGCATATCATTCAACGCACCTTACTTATTGTATTATTTAGATAAATTTTTCACTGCTTCTTTTAAGAAGGCAGTTTTACTCCAAGCAGTACCACCTTGTGCCATTGGATCTACAACGTTTACAAATACTTTCTTTTCCTTCGCAGCATTCATACTTTGCCAAATTGGATTACTTTCAATTTCTTCTAACACTTTTGGATTTTTATTTTCACTTGCCTCATATTGTAAGAAAATATAATCTGGGTTAAGTTCAGCAAGTTTTTCAAATGAAATTTTCTCTTGTGCTTTTACAGTTTTCAATTGTTCTGGAGCAGTTAGTCCAAGATCTTTATAAATTACAGGGTTGAAGTATACTCCTTCTGGATATAGGAATAATTCGTTTGCTCTTAGTCTAATGACAAGTACTTTTTTATCTTTTAACTTATCTCCTAGTTTTGCTTTTGCTTTTTCAGCGTCTGAATTGTAGTCTTTAATAATTTTTTCTGCTTTATCTTTTTTACCAGTTAATTCTCCCATTAACTTTAAGTTATCTTCCCAATTTGTTGAAACGTGTGATACCGGGAATGTAGGAGCTACTTTCGTAAACTTTTCAGCTGTTTCTGCTGGAAATTTCGTACTTGATGTAATCACATCTGGTTTTAATTGTAGTAATGTTTCGAAATTGGGTTGCATTTTCTCACCAACAGATTTCGCACCTTCTAACTCTTTTTCCAGGTACTTTGGTAGTTTACCACCTACAGTAATGGCACCAACTGGTTTAATTCCAAGTACTGCCGCATCTTCCATTGACTCTAAACTAGCTGTCGCAATTTTATCTACTTTTGCTGGCACTGTATATTCTTTACCTAAATATGTAATTTTTCGTTTTTCATCTTTTTTCGTTTCCGTAGCTTTTGTCTGTTGTTTTTGCTCGCCTGAAGTTTTATCCGCACTATTACATGCCGCTAAACCTACACTTAAAACTGTAACCATCCCTAAAGTAAATAATTTCTTGTTCATCTTTATATGTCTCCTCTCAAATTTT
>NZ_JBNLYE010000120.1:0-12218 GCF_050172095.1 Bacillus sp. GMs2/2 | reverse complement strand
GATAGTTAGAAATATTGACTCAAAGTGCTAACGAGATATAATAAAACCTAGATATACCTTTCAAAAAGAAGAATACATATTTATAGGATGAAAAAATTCAACCTATTATTTTTTATAGCTTTTAGAAAACGCTTACAATTGGTGTGGAGGGGAAACCATGTCTAAGTTCACAAAGTATTTTTTAATGGAAGCTAAAGATGTGATTGCATATGTGAAAGAGAAATTATCTAAGTTTGAACATGCAAAGGGGCTAAAGTGTAAAGAAATAGGTGATGGCAATTTAAATTATGTGTTCCGCGTTTGGGATGAAAAAGAGAACATCTCTGTCATCGTAAAGCAAGCTGGGGATACAGCTCGCATTTCAGATGAGTTTAAGTTGTCGACGAATCGTATTCGCATAGAATCAGATGTTTTGCAGTTAGAGGATGAGTTAGCACCTGGACTTGTTCCTAAGGTGTATTTATTTGATAGTGTGATGAACTGTTGCGTAATGGAAGATTTATCGGATCACACAATATTACGTACAGCACTTATAAATCATCAAATATTTCCGCAGCTTGCTGACGACTTAACTACTTTTATGGTAAATACACTTTTATTAACATCTGATGTTGTAATGAATCATAAAGAGAAGAAGGAACTTGTGAAGAATTATATAAATCCTGAATTATGTGAGATTACAGAGGACCTCGTATATTCAGAACCATTTACAAATCATAATAAGCGTAATGAGTTATTTCCTTTAAATGAGGGATGGATTAGGGAGCATATTTATAGTGATAAAGAGCTTCGTATGGAAGTAGCGAAACGTAAATTTTCTTTTATGACGAATGCACAGGCATTGCTTCATGGTGATTTACATACTGGTTCTGTTTTTGTAAGAGATGATTCTACAAAGGTTATTGATCCTGAGTTTGCTTTTTATGGACCTATGGGATATGACGTTGGGAATGTAATGGCGAATTTAATGTTTGCTTGGGTGAATGCAGATGCAACGATGCCACCTGGAGCTGAGAAAGATACGTATATGGATTGGTTACAAACTACGATGGTAGAGGTAATTGATTTATTTAAGAAGAAGTTTTTAGATGCTTGGGATATTCATGTGACCGAGATTATGGCGAAGGAAGAAGGCTTTAACGAAGTATATTTACAATCTGTATTAGAGGATACAGCTGCAGTGACAGGTCTTGAATTAATCCGCCGTATTGTTGGATTAGCGAAAGTAAAAGATATTACTTGTATTGAGAATGAGGAAGCACGTGCTAGAGCGGAGCGAATTTGTCTTAAAGTAGCGAAGAGTTTTATTTTACGAGCGAATCAATATAGAACAGGTACAAGTTTTGTAGAAACGTTAAAAGAACAGTCAATGCACTACGCGGAGTAAGGGGAGAATATGATGGAAGAGCAATTAATACCAATTCAGTGGAAAGATGATGCTTTAGTTTTGTTAGATCAAACATTATTACCGAATGAAATTGTCTATGAATCATTTAAAACAGCTGAAAGTGTGTGGGATGCCATTCAAGTAATGAAAGTACGAGGTGCACCAGCGATTGGTGTTTCAGCAGCTTATGGAGTGTATTTAGGGGTAAAGGAATTTGCTGAAAGTACGGAAGAAGGATTTATGGATGAAGTAAGAAAGGTATGTACATACTTGGCGACATCAAGACCGACTGCAGTAAATTTATTTTGGGCACTTGAAAGAATGGAAAGTGTAGCGGCAGATAATATTCATTTATCAATCTCACAGTTGAAAGATAGATTACTAGAAGAGGCAAAAGAAATTCATAGAGAAGATGAAGAAATTAACCGTCAAATTGGAGAACATGCATTAACATTATTCCATGATGGAATGGGAGTATTAACACATTGTAATGCTGGTGCGTTAGCGACGACTAAGTATGGTACTGCGACGGCTCCAATGTACTTAGCAAAAGAAAAAGGATGGGACTTAAAAATCTTTTCGGATGAAACACGTCCAAGATTACAAGGGTCAACGTTAACGGCATTAGAACTACAGCGAGCGGGAATTGATGTTACTGTCATTACGGATAATATGGCAGCTATGGTCATGTCACAAGGGAAGATTGACGCTGTAATTGTTGGATGCGACCGTGTGGCAGCGAACGGTGATATAGCAAATAAAATTGGAACATTAGGCGTATCTATTTTAGCGAAATACTACAACATTCCGTTTTATGTAGCAGCGCCAACGCCGACAATCGACTTGAAAACACCGACAGGAAAAGAAATTTCCATCGAGGAAAGAGATGCTTCTGAAGTAATTAATCGCTTCGGACAATATTCTGCTCCGAAAGAAAGTAAAGTATATAATCCAGCATTTGATGTTACTCCACATGAAAATGTAACAGCGATTATTACAGAAAAAGGGATTGTAAAGGCACCGTTTATGGAGAATTTAAAAAAGCTATTTCAATAAATAGATAAATATAAAAGTCAGTCATCATAAGCTTCATACTTAGGGGGATGTATATGTTATTACAAAAAGAAAGAGAAGAAATTGTAGCGTATGGAAAGAAAATGATTTCTAGTGGTTTAACAAAGGGAACGGGCGGTAATATTAGTATCTTTAATCGTGAACAAGGTCTTGTTGCGATTAGCCCAAGTGGTTTAGAGTATTATGAAACAAAGCCTGAAGATGTAGTTATATTAAACTTAGATGGTGAAGTAGTAGAAGGAGAGAGAAAACCATCAAGTGAATTAGATATGCACCTTATTTACTATAGGAAGCGTGAAGATATAAATGCGCTTGTGCATACACACTCTCCTTACGCGAAGACGATTGCGTCATTAGGATGGGAGCTTCCAGCTGTGTCGTATTTAATTGCTTTCGCAGGACCGAATGTGCGCTGTGCACCGTATGAAACATTTGGTACGAAGCAATTAGCAGAGGCTGCTTTTGAATGCATGATTGATCGCCGTGCTGTTTTACTTGCGAACCACGGTTTAATTGCAGGTGCAAATAATATAAAAATGGCATTTACCGTTGCGGAAGAAATTGAGTTTTGTGCACAAATTTATTATCAAACGAAAAGCGTCGGAGAACCGAAGTTATTGCCAGAAGATGAGATGGAGAATTTGGCGAAGAAGTTTGAAGGGTATGGGCAGCAGTAGAATGAAACAAAGACACCCTCAAGAAAAGATCTTGAGGGTGTCTTTTAAGCTTTTTTAAGCAACAAATACATAAAGTAAGGAGCCCCAATTAAAGCAACGACAATACCTGCTGGGATGCCATTAGGATCAACGATATTTCTTCCAATTGTATCTGCTAATAATAATAGCCATCCGCCGATTAAAAGGGCGATAGGCATGAAGATTTGATGTCTTGGACCTACTAAAGATTTCGCGATATGAGGAGCCATTAATCCGATAAAGCTAATTCCTCCTGTTACGGAAACAGCTGCAGCTGCAAGTGCAACGGCTGCAACTAATAAGTATCTGCGTTCTTTTTCAATTTCAATTCCAACGCCGATTGCGACTGGTTCGTTTAATGCTAAAATGTTTAATCGATTTGCTTTATAGAAAATAAATGGAATGAATACGATTAACCATGGGAGCATTGCTAAAACGAATATCCAGTCATCTCCCCAAATATTTCCGGCAATCCATTTTGAAATAAAGTCTACTTTCATACGATCCGCGGATGAAATAAGGACAATCATCGTTCCAGATAGTGCAAATGCAAAACCGATACCGGTTAATGTTAATCGGATTGGTTGAAGTCCAGTTGATTTACTATATGAAAATACGTAAATTAGAACAGCTGTCAGAAATGCTCCGATAAATCCAACTACAGGTAGTAAGTAGAGAAATGAACCTACATCTATTGGAAAGTATAAAAAGAAAATAGCAACAGCAACACCGGCCCCAGAGTTAATACCAAGAATACCAGGTTCAGCTAAATCATTTCGAGTAATTCCTTGAAGAATAGCTCCTGATAAAGCGAGAGCCATACCAGCTAATAATGTAATGACAATTCTAGGTAGCCTTAAAGAGTATAAAACAAACTCCTCTTTAAAAGTCCCTTGCCCCATTAATGTTGGGAGTAGTCGATCATAAGATAAAGATGCTGAACCAAGTCCCATTCCAACTACAATGGTTGTGATGATTACTATAAGTAAAGTGAGTATAATGAGACGCTGTTTTCTTAAAATAGATTGCATCATGAGAATGTTTTTCCTCCTTTACGTACAATGAATAGGAAGAATGGTAACCCTACAATCGCGACAATTGCTGCAACTGGTGTTTCGTATGGAGCGTTAATAGTACGTCCGATTGTATCTGCAAGTAGCATAAAGGAAGCTCCAGCAATTGCTGACATCGGTATAACAAATCGGTAATCTGGACCGACAATTGGGCGTACCATGTGAGGTACCATTAAGCCGATAAATGCCATATTTCCAACAAGCGCTACAGATGCACCTGCAAGTAAGATAATAATGATAAATAAAATAGTTTTAATAACAATAATTTTTTGACCTAGTCCAATAGCCACTTCCTCACTGAAACTAAGAACTGTCAATTTTTTTGCTAGTAAGATAGCGATAAAGATACTAATTGAAATGACTGGAATAATAATTTTTAATTGGTTCCAAGTTGTTCCAATTACGCCACCAGCAGTCCAAAGTGATACATCTTGTGAAATTTTAAAGTAAATGCCGATTCCTTCTGAAATTGCGAGTAGAAATGCTGAAACTGCAGCACCCGCTAATACAATTCGAAGAGGAGAAAGGCCGCCTTTTTTCACCATACCAATTCCAAATACCATAATTGCGCCAATTGCAGCACCGATAAAGCAAGCTAATGTTAAGTAAAGATAGCTGATGGAAGGGTTGAAAGCAAGTGTCAGTGCAAGTGCAGCATTTGCTCCACCAGATAGCCCTAGTAATCCAGGATCCGCAAGTGGATTTCGTGTTAATCCTTGCATAATTGCTCCAGAAACGGCTAATCCAGCTCCTACAAAAATAGCAGCAACTTCACGTGGTAAACGTATTTCTCGAATAATAGATATTTTGTCTCCTTTAGCGGAGGAAGTGAGTGCTGACCATACATCTTTTATCGAAGTATCTGCAGCACCTAATACCATTGCAACCATAAAAATAAGAAAGAATGCAATTAAGCTTAAAATTAGTTTGTATGTAAAAGCTATAGAACGTGGATTGTCATGATCTTTTGTCATTCGTTTCACATCTTTTCTGTTCATAGAATAAAGGAAGAGGAATTCTTAAATTAAGAATTCCTCATGTTTGTATTATTTACCAAGAAAGCTCTTCTTGAAGAAGTCTAGTTGGAAATCTAATGTAAGTGGATCATTAAAATAGAATTCCATCATGTTTGCTTCATATACGCGATTATTTTTTACTGCTGGGATGTTTTTATATGATTCTGTCTCTTGGAATGAGTTATCAGTATCTTTATTTTTACTTACGATTAAGTAATCACCAGCAAATTCAGGTAATACCTCAGTAGATAATGCGTAGTAACCTTCTTTTAATGCTTTTTCTTTTACTTTTTCAGGCATTTTTAATTTCATTTCTTGGTACAGAATTTCTGTTCCGCGGCCCCAGTTCTCGCCGTATACATAAAGCTGTTTGTTGAAGTTTTCTACAACAGAAACTGTAGCATCTTCACCGATTTTTGCTTTAATTTCTTTACCAGCTTCTTGTGCACGTTTCTTGAAGTCATCAACCCAAGTTTTTGCTTCTTTTTCTTTGTTTAATAATTTACCGATTTCTAAATGCTGTGTTAAGTAATCAACTTTTCCGTAAGTGTATGTTACAGTAGGCGCGATTTTCTTTAACTTATCGACATTTTTAATATTTGATAAACCGATGATTAAATCTGGATTTAGTTCAGCGATTTTTTCAACATTTTCATCTGATACTTCAGCAACATCTTTAAGTTTGCTATCAAAACGTGGGTTTTGTTTAGACCATGAATCTACCCCAACAAGATTTACTCCTAATGACATTACGTTACCAGCGAATGATGATAATACAACAACGCGTTTTGGATTTGCAGGAACCTCTACTTTTTTACCATCTTCAGATTGGTATGTAATTGTTTCTGATTTGCTACCTTTTGCATCGTCCTTTTTGTCTGTAGAGCTATTGCTACAAGCACTCATAACAAGAACGAAAAGAACTGTTAGTGAAATAAATAACTTTTTCATCGTCTTTCTCCTTTAACATAGATGATATGTGTATACAATAATTTGTTTAACTGTAATCTTTTTGAAATAGTAGTGGTAATGCAAAATAATTTATTAAAAATCTTGAATATGAGATTTTATAATATAGTAATAACCATATTAATGAAAGAAGATGTAATCTCAAATTTGCTAATTATTAACAAAATGATAATGATTATCACTATTGATTCTTTAAATAATATAATTTTATATAGGTGTATTGTCAATAGTAATTTTGATTGTAAATTTTGCGGAAACAGGTTATATTTTATTGAGAATGATAATCAATGATTAATAGCTGAGGAGTGAGCACGAATGAATCGAGAAGAATTGTTTGATGTAACCGTGATAGGCGGAGGACCTGCAGGGCTTTATTCAGCTTTTTATAGTGGACTCAGAGAAATGAAAACGAAAATAATAGAATTTCAACCACATTTAGGTGGAAAAATACATGTGTATCCGGAAAAGATGATTTGGGATGTAGGAGGACTATTACCAGTTACAGGTGATAAGTTAATTGAACAACTTGTACAGCAAGGGTTAACATTTAAGCCAGAAGTTGTATTAGATACAAAAGTAGAATCGATTATTCGTAATCAAGATGGTACTTTTACATTAAAAACAAGTACTGGCGAAGAACACTTTTCAAAAACAGTTATCGTCGCAACAGGAAGTGGTATATTGAAACCGCAAAAGTTATCTATTGAAGGTGCTGAGCGATTTGAAGTATCGAATTTAAATTATACAGTTAAATCTTTAAAGCGTTTCAAAGGTAAAACAGTTATTATTTCCGGTGGAGGCAATTCTGCTGTTGATTGGGCAAATGAATTGGAACCAATTGCGAAAAAAGTGTATGTAACGTATAGAAAAGAAGAATTATCTGGTCATGAAGCACAAGTAAAACAACTTATGAACAGCTCGGCGGAGTGTTTCTTTAATACATCGATTACAAAATTAATTGCTGGTGATAATCATGAAGCAATCGAATATGTAGAATTAACAAATCATGAAACAGGTGAGGTTTCTCATTTACCTATTGATGAAGTTATTATTAATCATGGATATGAACGCGACATTACATTATTAGAAAATAGTGAGTTAGACGTTGCAATTATAGATAATTATTATATTGCAGGTAATGCAAATAGTGAGTCTTCAGTAGATGGATTATATGCTGCTGGAGATATTTTAAAGCACGAAGGGAAACTACACTTAATTGCAGGTGCATTCCAAGATGCGGGAAATGCTGTGAATAAAGCAAAACAATTTATCCAACCAGATGCAAGTGAGTATGGAATGGTTTCTTCTCATAATGAAGTATTTAAGAAGAGAAATCGCGAACTGATTAAGCAGATGATGAAATAATAAGGAACAAGTATACCCCCACGTATTTCTCTATTCAAATGGATGAGAGATGTACGTGGGGGTTTTCCTGTTTACTATATTTTCTATCATTATAATGACACCGGTTTCATCAGTTCATATGATATGAACATTTTATTGGTAAAGCATCCTAGAAAACAATTTAGCTATGTTTTGCTTACGCAGAACATGGCTAAATTACGCTGTCCCTTTAGCGCGTTCATTAGGAAATGGCATATTTAGTATAGAAGCAATATACTGTTTTCCATGCATTCGAGCTAATGATTCTAATATTTGGCGAACACGTTTTGTAAGATGACCTTGTTTTTTGATGGCTTCACAATATGCGTCATAGAAGGCATATTTAGCCCAAAGGAAATCATCTTGTTGGAATAAGAAGTGATTTTTGTACCATTCACCAATTGTATGATAACAATTGTTTTCATGTATTGCTGTGCTTTGAGAAAGAAAACGATCAGATAAAGATACATTCAAATGAGAAATTGTGTTTTCTGTTTCAACTTGTAGTGTTTTTTCTAACATTGTAATGATGTGACGAGTAGCCATATGTTAACTCTCCTTTGTGTAAATGGGTAATACCATTCTATATTTAAAAAATTCTTACTATATAATACTATACAATATATGGAATGCATCTACCTGCTTTTTGAACTGCATTTACAAAATCTTTTTTATTTGTTTACAAAAATAAAGTAAGATACAGTATAGATGAAAAAATAATAAAGGAATGAACGCATTGTATATAACAGTAGAAGAGACTGCGGAGTATTTGAATTTACCAAAATCGTATATTGAAGAGTTAATTCAGCAAAAGAAAATTCGTGCGCTATTCGATGGAGAGCAATATTTAGTAAATAAAGAACAATTTAATACACATTTAGAACAAATGGAGAAATATAAGCAATTAGTGGAAGAAATATTGAACGAACCAATTCCAGAAGATATGGATGTTAAAGACGAAGATTAAACTATGGAAAATCCCTTATGAAGATATGCAGAAATGTATATTCATAAGGGATTTTTTGTTTGAAGATATCAAAAACATAAGGAGTTCTTAGCCTTTCTTCAAATTTTGATAGGTAGTAGTCTACCATGTTAAAAGCATATTTTTTTCTAGCTAGGACAAACATAGAGAACGTAACCTGTACAGATACATATACTATCAGTGCAAAAGCTTATAAATTAATGGAAGGGGTTTTCTCGTGAGTTTATTTCATTGTGATTTTCTGAAAGACTTAATTGGATCTTTTGTGAGAGTAAACAGGGGTGGTCCAGAATCTCAAAAAGGGACAATAGTCGCTGTATGTTCGGATTACTTTGTATTAAAGAATGAAAAAGGAGAGCTCTATTACTATCAGATTCGTCATCTGAAAAGTATTACAAAAAATGCGAAAGATTGTAAAGCAGATGATTGCAGATGGTTGGAATGTGAATGTGAAGATGACTTTGAAAAGTTACTTCAAAGCTTCAAATATTGCTGGGTGAAAATTAATCGTGGTGGCCCAGAGAAAGTTGAAGGTATTTTACAAGATGTTTCTTGTGAATTTGTGACACTAATTGTAAAAGAAGAAGTTATATTAGTTGCAGTATCTCATATTAAGAGTGTAACAGTACCTTGTAGAGAGAGCGAAGAAAGCGAAAGTGAAAGTGAAAGTAATAATTCAGGTCGAGCTCGCGCACAAAGACAGTCAAGAAGAGGAAGATAATAAGAAAGGAGGATATAAATTTGGAAAGTATATTATGCTGTGAACAAATTAAAGGCTTAGTCGGTGAGACTGTAAAAGTAAATCTTCGTGGACCAGAGAGTCGAGTGGGGGTACTTGTATCGTTAGGAAGAGATTACCTTACATTACAACTTCCTCTTGGTGAATTAGTATATTACCAATTGAAACATGTGAAAAGTCTAGTTAAGAAAGTGAAAGAAAGTAAATGTGGTGATGGCTATGTTTCATGTTTCTGCTCTGATGATGATACTTTTGTCGATGTATTACGTGACTTGAAGTATAAGTGGGTAAAGATTAATCGTGGCGGCCCAGAGTGTGTAGAAGGCTTATTAAGTGAAGTGCATGAAGAATGTATTACGCTAGTAAACGGTGATGAAGTTATTTATATCATTAATTATCATATTAAGAGTGTGAGTCAAGTAGTGAAATGTAAAAAGAATGAAGATGAATAATGTTTAATAAATAAGAGGGGCATTATGAGGGAAAGAGAAGAACAATTTCTTATTTCGATAGTATGAAAAGGAATTACTTACTATTAAGACAGAACATTGCCCTGATTATTTTTTTGAAACGGAAGATTGGAAAGCTGAAATTCATAGGAAGGAGGATATAGATGAATGAGTTAAACAAAAGTATTGGGGAAAATATATATGTTAAATTAATCGGTGAAAAAAGGTTTAAAGGTATATTAATAGACGTAGGAAATGACATTATTGTTCTTTACAATGGACAAGACTATGTATATATATCTTTATATCATGTACAATACTATAAATTTTTAAGACCACATGACGAAGACATACTAAAACCAGATGTTGATTCTGTAATTAAGAGGGAATCCCCTTCAATTTCTTTGAGAAAAGTATTAAGTACTTCTAAAGGGATTTTTACAGAAGTTTATGTAGCAGGAAATGCTCCAATACATGGTTATGTTACAAGTGTGATGAACGACTATATTGTTTTTTATAGTCCGGTTTATAAAACGGTATATATATCTTTAAAGCATTTAAAATGGTTAATTCCGTATAAAGAAAACCAAGTACCGTATGCCCTCAATAAAAATGAACTCCCCGTAAATCCGTTAAATATTACATTAGCTAGAACATTTGAAGAACAGCTTATTAAAATGACTGGGAAAATTATGGTGTTTGATTTAGGTGAGGAGTCCAATAAAATTGGAAAAATGGCGAAAATTGATGAAGGTCATATTGAAATATCAAAAGCACGTGATGCAAAAATGTATGTGAATATTCAACATGTAAAATCCGTCCATTGTCCGTAGATTAGTTGGAAGGGCTGACTTTTTCTTTTATATGGAGAAGAAAAGGTCGAGCCTATTTGTTTTAGTTTAATTTGAAGATGAGGGGAAAAATGAATTGAATATAAACATAGTATAGTGTGATTTTTTAAAAGGTAACTTTGCACTAACTTATAAAAATTGTGTACGAGCTATCTTTTTATGTATTCAATTTATTTTTTGAGGAGGAGTTGCTCAACTAATTTATTAAAGGGGTTTTGTTCGTGGAGCAGTTTCCGAATTCGTTATCAATTACATTGCTTGGTAGTGCTGGTGGAGCAGCAAAAGCAGTTTTAGCAATTTTAAATCAAGCGATAGCAAATGAAAAAGATCCAATTTATGAAGTATTAAAGAATGCCAAATTTCATTTAGTGGATATAAAACAAAAAGATAGGACTTATTATGATGAGTTGTTTTCGAATTTGAAAGGTCAATTATATTTATATGAGATAAACCTTCAAAATGTAGTGGAATTTAAACAACATTTAAAAGAAAAAAGTACGAGTGTTGTGATTGATGTTTCAGGGGCAGATACAGTTAGAGTATTAAGCTGCTGTAATGAATTAGGAATTTGTTATATTAATTCAGCCTTGGAAAATGAAGCAGTAGATCAGGACGACAGCTTAATCGGCTTTCAGCTTACGGAAAGATATACAAGGTTTGAGAAGGAGAAAGAGAAATTTACAAATACAAAAGCGATTATAGGTTCAGGTATGAATCCAGGTGTTGTTCAATGGATGGTTGTTGAGCTTATGAAGGAACGACCAAATGAAAGGCCAAGAGCATGTTATATTGTAGAACATGACACGTCGTTTTTGCATGATACAGCACTTATAAAGCCACATACACTTTATGCTTCATGGGCAGTAGAGCGATTTTTAGATGAAGCAATCTGGAGTTATCCGATGTATATGAGTCATCATCGGTCTCTTTACTTTTATGAAGATGTATATGCTTCAGAGTATAAAGTGAAGTTAGGAGAAAAAGAATTCTATGGTTGTTTAATGCCACATGAGGAAGTATTAATTTTAGGGAAAAACTTCAATATGGAAGTTGGTTTTCTTTACCGAATTAATGAGTATACAACAAATATAATTAGACAGAACTTAGATCAAGTAGAAGATTTATGGAACTGGAATCGTAAAGTGTTTAATCCAGCGGAAGAAGAGGTTGCTGGAGAGGACTTGGTCGGTGTGTTACTCGTTTATGAAAATAGTGAGACATATATGTATAATGTAATGAATAGTAGCCAAGTTTTTCGTAAATATAAAACGAATGCAACGTATTTTCAGGTAGGGTGCGGAATTTATGCGAGCTTGTCTAGTTTACTTTTAGATCAATTTGAACAAGGTGCTTATTACGTCGAGGAGTTGTTATTAAATACAGAAAGTAAGTACGGTGAGTATTTAAATTTATATATGAAGGATTTTGTAATAGGGCATAATAATTTTACTGATGGATTGTTACATGATAGGGTAAGGTGGATATAAGTTGTTACTAAAAGGAAGGAGAGATCTCCTTCCTTTTAGTATTATAAGGTTAAATATTGCCCTGAAAGCAATTTCATACTTATACTTTAAGGAGATAACAATGAAAGTTT
>NZ_JBNLYE010000119.1:0-12286 GCF_050172095.1 Bacillus sp. GMs2/2 | reverse complement strand
GGAGTGAAGATAATGAACATTGCAAAGTTAATTGACCATACAATTTTAAAAGCTAATACTACTAAAGAAGATGTTATGAAAGTAATTGAAGAAGCAAAGGAATATAAATTCGCTTCTGTTTGTATTAACCCAACATGGGTAAAATTAGCGGCTGATGAACTAGCTGGACATGATGTAGACGTTTGTACTGTAATCGGTTTCCCATTAGGAGCAAGCACGACTGAAACAAAAGCATTTGAAACAAAAGATGCTATCGCAAAAGGTGCAACTGAAGTTGATATGGTAATCAACGTAGGCGCTTTAAAAGATGGCGACAACGAACTTGTTGAAAAAGATATTTATGAAGTAGTACAAGCAGCAAAAGGAAAAGCTCTTGTAAAAGTAATCATTGAAACTTGCCTATTAACAGATGAAGAGAAAGTACGCGCTTGTGAATTATCAGTAAAAGCTGGTGCTGACTTCGTAAAAACTTCAACTGGATTCTCAACTGGCGGAGCAACTGCTGAAGATATCGCATTAATGCGTAAAACAGTAGGACCAAACGTTGGTGTAAAAGCATCTGGTGGCGTTCGTACACGTGAAGATGCAGACAAAATGGTAGCTGCTGGAGCTTCTCGCGTTGGAGCAAGTGCTAGTGTTGCAATCGTATTAAATGATGCAAAAGGTGCTACAGATAACTACTAATCATTAATGAAGTCAAAAGCAATAGATACACAAAGTAAAGTGTATCTATTGCTTTAATAATTGAAAAAAATGTAAGCGGATACGAATGGGAGGAGACGGCTTATGAAATACTTAATCGGTGTTTTAGGCCTCGTATTGATTTTAGGTATCGCTTGGCTTGCTAGTAATGATAGAAAAAAAGTCAAATATCGCCCAATCATAACGATGGTTATATTACAATTCATTTTGGGATTTTTATTATTAAATACAAGTGTAGGGAATATATTAATTAGTGGAATAGCAGATGGTTTTGGAGAGTTATTAAAATATGCTGCTGACGGTGTGAATTTTGTATTTGGTGGATTAGTAAATCAAAAAGAGTTTTCGTTCTTTTTAAGTGTATTAATGCCAATCGTATTTATCTCGGCACTAATAGGTATATTACAACACATTAAAGTATTACCTATTATTGTGAAATCTATCGGTTTAGCATTAAGTAAAGTAAATGGAATGGGGAAACTAGAATCATATAATGCAGTTGCTTCTGCGATTTTAGGACAATCTGAAGTGTTTATTTCAGTTAAGAAACAACTAGGGTTATTGCCAGAGAAAAGAATGTATACATTATGTGCATCTGCAATGTCTACAGTTTCTATGTCTATCGTTGGATCATATATGGTGTTATTAAAACCACAATATGTTGTAACCGCTTTAGTGCTTAACTTATTCGGTGGCTTCATCATTGCTTCTATTATTAACCCGTATGAAGTTACTGAGGAAGAAGATATGTTAGAAGTGCAAGAAGAAGAGAAAAAGACTTTCTTTGAAGTATTAGGTGAATACATTATAGACGGATTTAAAGTTGCCATTACAGTAGCAGCTATGCTAGTCGGTTTCGTTGCTCTTATCGCATTCATCAATGCAGTATTTAAAGGTGTAATTGGTATCTCATTCCAAGAAATCCTTGGTTATGTATTTGCACCATTTGCATTTATTATGGGTGTGCCTTGGCATGAAGCAGTTAATGCAGGAAATATTATGGCAACAAAATTAGTATCAAATGAATTTGTCGCTATGACAGATTTAGCACAAGGAAACTTTAATTTCTCAGATAGAACGACAGCGATTATATCTGTATTCTTAGTTTCATTTGCAAACTTCTCTTCAATTGGAATTATTGCAGGGGCAGTTAAAAGCTTAAATGAAAAGCAGGGGAATGTAGTGGCAAGATTTGGTTTGAAATTACTATTCGGTGCAACGTTAGTAAGTTTCTTATCAGCAACAATCGTTGGCTTATTATTTTAATAGATTCGTATAATATAAAAAGGAATGGTGATTGTAATGAGAATGGTAGATATTATTGCAAAAAAACGTGACGGCAAAGAATTAACGACTGAAGAAATCAAATTCTTTATTAATGGATATACAGACGGAAGTATTCCTGATTATCAAGTGAGTGCACTTGCAATGGCAATCTTCTTTAAAGATATGACAGATCGCGAACGTGCAGATTTAACGATGGCGATGGTTGAGTCTGGTGAAACGATCGACTTATCAGCAATTGAAGGAATTAAAGTAGATAAACATTCAACTGGCGGTGTTGGTGATACTACAACATTAGTATTAGGACCATTAGTTGCTGCTTTAGATGTACCAGTAGCAAAAATGTCTGGTCGTGGTTTAGGACATACAGGCGGAACAATTGATAAATTAGAAGCGGTAGAAGGATTCCACGTTGAAATTACGAAAGAGCAGTTCATTGATATTGTAAACCGTGACAAAGTAGCTGTTATTGGACAAACAGGAAACTTAACACCTGCAGATAAAAAGATTTATGCATTACGCGATGTAACAGGAACGGTTAACTCAATTCCTCTCATTGCAAGTTCAATTATGAGTAAAAAAATTGCAGCAGGTGCTGACGCAATCGTACTTGATGTAAAAACAGGTGCTGGTGCATTTATGAAAACAGAAGAAGATGCAAAAGAATTAGCACATGCAATGGTACGTATCGGAAATAATGTAGGACGTCAAACTATGGCTGTTATTTCAGACATGTCACAACCGCTTGGTTTTGCTATTGGTAACGCTCTAGAAGTAAAAGAAGCGATTGATACGTTAAAAGGTGAAGGTCCAGAAGATTTAACAGAATTAGTACTTGTATTAGGTAGCCAAATGGTCGTACTTGCGAAAAAAGCAAATACGTTAGAAGAAGCTCGTGAAATGCTAATTGAAGTGATGAAAAACGGAAAAGCAACTGAGAAGTTTAAAGAGTTCTTAAGCAATCAAGGCGGAGATAGCTCAATTGTAGACAATCCAGAAAAAATGCCACACGCGAAGTATGTAATTGATGTACCTGCAAAAACTTCAGGTGTTATTTCTAACATTGTTGCAGATGAGATTGGTATTGCAGCTATGTTACTTGGTGCAGGTCGTGCAACGAAGGAAGATGAAATCGATTTAGCAGTAGGATTAATGTTACGTAAAAAAGTTGGCGATGCAGTAAAAGAAGGCGAGCCATTCGTAACAATCTACGCAAATCGTGAAAATGTAGAAGATGTAAAAGCAAAAATTTATGAGAACATCTCTATCGCTGAAACAGCAGTGGCTCCTAAATTAGTTCATACAGTTATTACTGACTAATCATCATTTCATTTACTTTGAGGGGGAAATAATATGGGTAAGAAAAAATATATTGAAGAAGCAAACAAGATGTTATCGAAAGCGTATATTCCGTATTCTAAATTTCCTGTTGGCGCAGCGTTAGTTACGAAAGAAGGGAAAATCTATACTGGTTGTAATATAGAAAATGCTTCTTACGGTTTATGTAACTGTGCAGAAAGAACAGCAATATTTAAAGCAGTATCAGAAGGTGAGCGCGATTTTAGTTACTTAGTTATTACAGGAGAAACTGATGGACCGATTTCACCATGTGGTGCGTGTAGACAAGTAATTGCTGAATTCTGTGATCCGAAAATGCCTGTATTATTAACGAATGTAAAAGGTGATGAAAAAGAAGTGACTGTTGAGCAGTTACTGCCAGGTGCTTTCTCAATAGAAGATTTAAAATAAATTGAAAAGCCATTCTACAATTATTATTTGTGGAATGGCTTTTTTATTTTCAAAAATTGAATGTAATATTTTGTTCATACTCCGTTCATAAACTTTGCTTAAAATAATTGCAGCGAATATAGAAAGTTTACAACAGGAGGAATAGAATGAAGAAATTATATAATGCGGCATTTATTTACTTAATTATTGGTTTATTATCAGGTGTATTTGCAAGAGAGTATTCGAAAGCACAAGGAATTAAAGGATCCACAATGTTGCAATTAGTGCATACACATGTATTAGTGCTCGGTTTTGTATTCTTTTTAATTGCTTTAGCCTTATGTAAAGTGTTTCATGTACAAGAAACAAAGAGCTTTTGTGCATGGTTTGTTGTTTATAATGTAGGAGTAATCTTTACTATTGCTACAATGCTATGGAGAGGTCTTCTACAAGTAAATGGAACTGACTTTTACGGTTTAAGCCATATGGCTGGATTAGGTCATGTTATTATAAGTGTCGGGCTCGTTTGGTTTATGATTTTGCTCAAAAAGTCTTTTAAATAGATAGGAGTGGGAAGAGTATGATAGCACTTTTATCAAGTATTTTAGCGGTTTGTATGGCTGTTGGTGTCATGTTTTTGCGCTTTAAAGCAGCGAAAAAGCCGGTAACGAAAAAGAAAATTATATTGCCGCCAATTTTTATGAGTACAGGCGCAACGATGTACTTTTTACCAGAGTTTCGATTAACATCGTTAGAAATAGTTGAGGCAATTAGTATAGGGCTTATCTTTTCTATTTTTCTTATTAAAACAACTAAGTTCGAAATAAAAGGCGAACATATATTTATGAAACCGTCAAAAGCATTCATATTTATTTTAGTAGGCTTATTAGCTGTACGCGTGGCATTAAAGTCATATTTAAGCCAATCAATTGATTTGGCAGAGTTAAGCGGCATGTTTTTCTTACTTGCATTTGCGATGATTGTGTCGTGGAGAATTGCAATGTATCGCTCGTTTACTAAATTAAAAAAGACAATAAAAAGAGCTGGAATTTCTATATAGGAAATCCAGCTCTTTTTATGTTTTATTAGAATTCTTTAGCTCGGAACTCATTTGCTTAATTTTAAACGTATTTGAGCATCTTGTAATGCAGCAGGTGTAACGTTAAGACCATTTTGATCAACAATTTTTGTGTTTAATAAAATGGAATCTAAGCTTCCACGAAATGTTTGTGTATAGTTTTGGCGCAACATTTGTTGTTCTTGTTTTTCATCAACTGTTAATCCATTCGCTTTTTCTTTTTTTGACAATTCGTTAATACGGAATAAAATGTTTTGCATTTTGTTCACCTCTTATTTAAATTTAAATTAGTAACTTACTAATTTATAGTTATTGTAACTTGTTTGGTTGCCTGTGTCAATACTATCTAAAATTTAGTTAAAAATTGACGAAAAATTATAACAATAATAGAATGAAGTGTATTGAATAATTAGTTTCACAATTATACATAAAACGCTAGGGGGATTATCATGAAATCAACATTTTTTGCTCAAAATAGAGAACGATTAGCAAACACATTACCAGAGGGGTCTATTACGATTTTATTTGCGGGACAAGCACCGCATATGTCAGCTGATGCACATTATAAATTTGTACCGAATCGTAATTTTTACTACTTAACGGGAATCGATGAACCAAATGTTATTTTTATGCTGAAAAAGGTTGGAAGTAGTGTTGAAGAAACACTTTTCATTGAAAAGTCAGATCCAGTAATGGAAAAATGGGTCGGTAAAACAGTTTCTAACGAAGAAGCAGAGAAAATTTCAGGTATAAAGAAAGTTGTATATTTAGATAGCTTTGAAAAGACAATGTCAAATATACTTTTTACAGAAAATGCGAAGCATCTATATTTAGATATAGAACGTCGTGATTGGAATGGTACGGAGACAAAAACATTAGCATTTGCTAAACATGTAAGAGAAAAATACCCACACGTAACAATTGGTAATGTATATCCGAACATTTGTGAATTACGAGTATTTAAAACAGAGGAAGAAATTGAAATTATTAAAGAAGCGATTGCTATAACGAAAGACGGTATTTACAACGTACTTAAGCATGCAAAAGCAGGCATGATGGAGTATGAATTAGAAGCACAATTTGATTTTACACTGAAGTCATCTGGCATTAAGTACCATGCGTTCAATACAATTTTGGCGAGTGGGAAAAATGCTACAGTTCTTCATTATGAAGATAATGATGCACAAATTCAAAATGGTGACTTAGTATTACTAGATTTAGGTGCTCAAAAAGACTACTATAACGCTGATATTAGTTATACATTCCCGGCAAATGGAACATTCTCTAGTCGCCAAAAACAAATTTATAATATTGTATTAAAAGCATTAAAAGAAACAACAGAGATTATTAAGCCAGGATTAAAGTTCGCTGCATTAAATGAGCATACAAAAAAGGTACTGGCAGAAGAGTGTAAAGCAATTGGTTTAATTCAAGAAGATGAAGAGTTATCAAAATACTATTATCATGGTGTCAGCCATTTCCTTGGTTTAGATACACATGATGTAGGAACATATAAAGATAGAGTGTTAGAAGAAGGTATGGTTATAACAATTGAACCTGGTCTTTATATTGAAGGAGAATCAATTGGAATTCGTATTGAAGATGACATTCTTGTAACGAAAGACGGGTATGAAAACTTGTCAAAAGATATCATTAGGGAAGTTGAAGAAATTGAAGAATTTATGAGTGTAAATAATGAACATGTAAAAGGAAACCAAGCTGTAGTAAAATAATAAAAGAGTCATCACTAATTTATTTGAACTTTATCTCGAATCGTGGACAATTAAAAAATCCATGATTCGGGATAGGGTTCTTTTCTTCGAAATACTAATCTTTAATTATTAATCCTAATAAAGTAGCAAACTGAACAGCTTGATATGTCGATACTTTACATCCTCTTAAATCGTTCACTGAAACTGTAAGTGTATCAAAGGTAGAAGAACTAATATCTATCCCCTTCAGTGATGTCTGATCAAAATTAGCTTCATCAAGACTACATAATTGGAATTCAACTTTTTTAAGTTTACAGTCAAAAAAATCTGCATTATTTAATGAAGTTTCATTGAAGATGATTTTTTCTAGTTTAGAATTTCCAAATGCCGCTAAATTCAAAATTGAATTCTCAAATTTAACATTTCCTAAGCTAGATCCTGTGAAATTTACTCCGATTAATTTACTGTTTTTAAATTCGACTCTGTGAACAGAAGAATTGCTTAAATTAACATTTGATAAATCACAGTTTTCAAAACAAACATCTGTAATATCAATATTGCTAAAGTCTGTATTAGTAAACTTACAGTTTTTTATAACCGCATCATATAACCGCACTCTATCTACAGATTCATTTTCGAAAGTGGAGTCTATAATTTCACACACTTCCAATGTTGGATCTTCTTCATAAAAAATATCTTGAAAATTCTTTGAAGATAACTCTGGTGAAATTTTTGGTCTATCAATTTTCATCGTATATCAATCCTCTTCTATTTGATATATTTGTGTAATTTGAGTCCATTGTCTGTGAGGAACATTAGTTCTTATTATACAGAAATCTAAGTTCTTTTGTGAAGAGCATTTTAGCTACATTTTTCTTATTTAATAATAGCAGTGTTATTGTTTCTTAAGAAATAACGTCAAAACAAATACGAGAACGGCTAATATAGTCGCTACAAGGAAAGCATTTTGTATTACTAAAATATTCGTCTCTTGTAATGTCTCCGCTTTTAGTAATTTTCCAATTAGCTTACGTAAGATCTAATTACATCTCCTTATTTTCTTGAAAATCAACTTCTATAATGATTTTGAAAAAGAATAAGGAGGGATTGTCCATGAAGCGAGTTGTATTAGCAGCCGTTACTGTCTCTGTAATATTTTTAATTGCTGCCTGTTCTGTGACGACAAATACAACAAATGATCATAAAAATATGAATGATAACAAAACACTACAGACTGAAACAGCTACAAAACCATTGAAGGTTGAAAAAGGGCCAGAAGTTACTTTAATAGCGAAAGAAGAAAAGCAAAAATTAAGTAACGGTGTTATTGTTCCAGTCTGGACATTTAATGGCTCATCTCCTGGTCCAGAAATTCGAGTGAAAAAAGGTGAAAAGGTGAAAGTGACATTAAAAAATGAATTATCTGCACCAGTATCTATTCATTGGCATGGATATCCTGTCCCAAATAACATGGATGGAATTCCGGGCGTGACACAAGATGCAGTTGAACCAGGAAAAAGTTTCACTTACGAATTTGAAGCGAACGTACCAGGAACGTACTGGTATCACTCGCATCAAGATTCTGTAAATCAATTAGATAGAGGTTTGTATGGAGCGCTCATTGTAGAGGATACAAAGGAAAAATATGATAAAGATTACACATTACTGTTGGATGAATGGGTTACAGATAAAGAAGAAATTAAAAAGCAGTTAAAAGAAATGACAAAAGGGCAAATAGGTAATAAATCTAAAGGTGATGAAAATACGAAAAAGAATGATGATAAGAACGGCATGGATCATTCTGGTATGGACATGGGCAGTGATCAAAAAGACTCTGGCAATATGGCAGGAATGGACCATGGAAATATGAAGATGGAAGGTCATGATATGAGTATGTATGATTTATTCACAATCAATGGAAAAAGCGGTGATTTAGTAGTGCCATTGAAAGTGAATAAGGGAGATAAAGTTCGTCTTCGACTTGTTAATGCTGGTTATCTATCACATGATATACATGTTCACGGTCATGATATAAAAGTAATTGCGACAGATGGTCAACCAATAAACAATCCAAAAGTTATAAAGGATAAAGTAATTTCAATCGCACCGGGTGAACGTTATGATATTGAATTTACTGCTAATAATCCTGGGAAGTGGTATGTTGAGGACCATTCAAAAAATAAAGGTGCAAAAGGAATGAAAGCTGTTATTGAGTATGATGGCAGCAAAGAGATGAAAGATAAAGCAGATGAAAAGGGAAAATTAGCGAAATTAGATATGACGAAATATGGTGCTAAAAAATTAGGTAGTTTCACGTTAAATCAAGAGTATACTGCCACATATAATATGGACTTAAATACGCAAATGAATGAAAATGAAATGGTATATACAATTAACGGAAAGGTATTTCCGGATATTGACCCAATTCAAGTAAAAAAGGGTGATTTAGTAAAAGTGAAATTGGTAAATCGTTCTAAAATGGATGATCACCCAATGCATTTACATGGTCACTTCTTCCAGGTGTTGAGTAAAGATGGAAAACCGATAGAAGGTTCTCCAATTGTAAAAGATACATTGAACTTAAAACCAGGAGAAGAATATGAAGTAGCCTTTGTAGCAGACAATCCCGGTGAGTGGATGTTCCACTGTCACGACCTACATCATGCTTCAGCAGGGATGGTAACGGAAGTGAACTATACAGATTATAAATCTGACTATGTTCCAAACCAAAACATTCCTAATAAGCCAGAATAATAGGAAGCAGTTATCCTATGGATAGCTGCTTATTCATTTTTGTTGCAAGTACTAATTTATATGTTGATTATGCCCAGGTGAAGGTGCAGGAGTATGATGTGGGAATGTCGCGAATACGGCAACGATAATTACTACACTAATTGAAAGTAATAACAAAAAACGCTGTTGGATAAAAGTAGAAAAGTTCTCCGATAACAATTGAATCACACAGGACATAGTAATCGTTATAGTAAGTAAAAGGCTAATGAACAATATACTATGAGCTTGTTGAGCGTTTAACATTTCTGTAATCATTGCTCCCATCATACTTGCCATTAATCCAGAGAACAGTCCTTCTAAAGCAGTATATAGGTGAAAACGTAGACCCACTAAAAAACCGATAAAACCACTAATTAAAATAGCAAGTAAAGTAGAATATAGTAATTCCCCCTTAAAGAGAATGCCTAAATAAAAACCAATACTTAAACCGATACTCATACTAAAAGACATAATAAATACCATATACTCCATTAGGGTACCCTTACGTTTAGAAATATTGGATGCAATAAGAATTGAGGTACAGCAAAGTGTTAAGGTAGTTAACGTATAAGCAAACATTATGATACCTCCTTGTCCTATCGTTCATTTCATCATATGTGTACTTATGATAATTTATATCTGCATATTATCTGCACAATTTCATAGATGTAAGCAAAGGAACGCTTGATTTTTTAGGGCGTCTTTTTTAATTGTAAGCATGTGAAAGAAATTGTTATATTATGAGTTTCTATTGTGAAGCCATAAAGAATAAGCGTATAATATTATAGGTCTCACATTTGCGAGACAAACCGCGAATGATAAATAAGATTGTTGTTTTATCATCGCTTCTAAACATATAGACAATGAAAGTAACACTGGAATACAGATAGGGAGTTATAAAATGAAATTAATTATTGCCGAGAAACCAGATCAAGGGTTGGCTCTTGTTTCACAGTTTAAATATCGCCGGAAAGATGGATATTTAGAAGTAGAAGCAAATGAGTTATTTCCAAATGGAGCGTACTGTACATGGGCAATTGGTCATTTGACGCAGTTATGTAATCCAGAGCATTATCACGCAGAGTGGAAAAAATGGTCACTTAATACATTACCGATGATTCCAGAGCGTTTTCAATTTGAAGTAACAAAGTCAAAGTATAAGCAATTTAACGTTGTGAAACAGCTGTTACATAATCCACAGGTAACAGAAATTATTCACGCAGGCGATGCTGGGCGTGAAGGGGAACTAATCGTACGAAATATTATTAATCTTTGTAATGTGCAAAAGCCGATGAAGCGTCTATGGATTTCGTCTTTAACGAAGCAAGCTATTTATCAAGGGTTTAAAAATTTACTTGATGAATCAGATACAATTAATACGTATTACGAAGCATACACAAGATCTTGTGCTGACTGGGTTGTTGGTATGAATGCATCACGTGTGTTTAGTATTTTGCTAAAGAAAAAAGGAATGAATGATGTATTTTCTGCTGGTCGTGTCCAAACACCAACGTTAGCATTGATTGTAAAGCGTGAGAAAGAAATTGAAAACTTTAAGTCAGAGCCTTTCTGGGAAGTGTTTGCAACCTTTAATATAGAAGGAAAGAAATATGACGGGAAATGGGAGAAGGATAATGAATCCCGCTTAAAAGACCCTGATATGGCGAATAAAATTGCGGCATTTTGCCAAGGGAAACCGGCTGTTGTGAAGGAAATGAAAACGGAGCGTAAAGAGTTTCAGCCGCCGCTTTTATTCAACTTATCATCACTGCAAGCAACGGCAAATAAAGCCTTTAAGTTTTCACCGAAAAAGACGCTTGATATAACGCAAGCACTCTATCAAAAAGGGATTGTTTCTTATCCACGTTCAGATTCTAACTATGTTACTCAAGGAGAAGCAGCGACTTTCCCTGATATTTTACAGAAGTTAAGTCAGTTTGATGAATATAAAGGCTTATTACCGGCACCAATTGAATCCATTATGAACAATAAGCGTTATGTGAATGAAAAGAAAGTAACAGATCACTACGCAATTATTCCGACAGAGCAAGTTACAAACCCAAGCAGACTATCAGGTGATGAAAAGAAAATATACGATATGATCGTAAGAAGGCTTATTGCAGCTCATTATGAAGTTGCAATCTTTGACTATACAACGATTGTAACGCTTGTAGATGAACGTGCTGAATTCATTTCAAAAGGAAAACAGCAAATTCAAGAAGGTTGGCGTAAAGTTATTTTCCAAGACGATAAAGATGACGAAACCATTCTTCCAATTGTAGCTGAAGGTGAAGAAGGAAAAGTTGTAAAGGTGAAAGTGAAAGAAGGAAAAACACAGCCACCGAAGCGTTATACAGAAGGACAACTTATTACGTTAATGAAAACAGCTGGTAAGTATTTAGAGAATGAAGAGCTAGAGAAGGTATTGAAGAAAACAGAAGGTTTAGGTACGGAAGCGACCCGCGCAGGGATTATTACGATGCTGAAAGACCGTAAATATATAGATGTAAAGAAAAACCAAGTGTATGCGACTGATAAAGGAAAAGTATTAATTACCGCAATTGGTGACAAAATACTAGCTTCACCGGAAATGACTGCGAAATGGGAACAACGTCTTGCGGAAATTGGTGAAGGTACAGCTTCACCAGCAACTTTTATGGAACAGACGAAAAAGCTATCAGCTAAAATTATTGAAGACGCAGTGGAAATGTCTGAGAAGTGGGATTTCACGGGACTACATGTTGAATCGATTGAACGAAAAGGATCGAAATTTACAACGGGTAAAAAGGTTGGTAGCTGTAAAAAATGTGATGGCGATGTAATTGATAAGTCAACGTTTTACGGTTGTTCTAACTATAATACAACGCAATGTGATTTCACCATTTCAAAGAAGATATTAAGTAAAACAATTTCGCAAAAGAATATGACAAAGCTCTTAAAAGGTGAAAAGACTGATTTAATTAAAGGTTTTAAAAAGGGCGAGAAAACGTTTGATGCGAAATTAGAGTGG
>NZ_JBNLYE010000118.1:0-12408 GCF_050172095.1 Bacillus sp. GMs2/2 | reverse complement strand
CGCCAAATTCCTGCAAATTTTTTTGAAAAAATAAAAGAAAAACTAATGAGAAATATCTGAAATGTTACAATTGTTCGGTATTTAGTTTTCGTGTATGGCATAAGAGATTTCGGTTTGTTATGATGAAAGAAACAATATAGTGAAGGATGGATGCGTGATGTCAGCAATTAATTGGACAGAAGAAGTTGCGAAACGAAAAGATGATTTAATTCGTGATACACAACAATTTTTACAAATTAAAAGTGTATGGGAAGAAGAATCGGCGAAAGAGGGCGCACCATTCGGTGAAGGTGTAGAAAAAGCTTTATCTTTCATGTTACATAAAGGAGAAACTGAAGGTTTTACTTCTAAAAATTTAGAAGGATATGCAGGTCATCTTGAAATGGGACAAGGAGAAGAGTTAGTAGGTATTCTTTGTCACGTTGATGTTGTACCAGAAGGAGATGGCTGGACGACTCCTGCATATAGTGCGGATATTCGCGATGGAAAGATTTTTGCACGTGGTGCAATTGACGATAAAGGCCCAACGATGGCAGCATATTATGCGATGAAAATTGTGAAAGAATTAGGCTTACCTCTTTCCAAACGTGTTCGTATGATTATAGGAACAGATGAGGAAAGTAATTGGAAATGTGTAGATCACTACTTTAAAAATGAAGAAATGCCAACAATCGGTTTTGCACCAGATGCAGACTTTCCAATTATTAATGCAGAAAAAGGAATTTCTGACATACAAGTTGTGCAAAATGGTAGTGAAGAGAAAAAAGGTACATATGAACTTGTTTCATTTGATTCAGGGCGCCGTTTAAATATGGTTCCTGATTTTGCAGAAGCGGTTATAACAGGAGAAGATGTAAATGCACTTACAGTAGCATATGAAGAGTATTTACAAACTGCTAAAAAAATAGGGAAATCGACTATAGAAGGAAATGCAGTGACGTTGCAAATAGAAGGAATTTCAGCGCACGGATCTACTCCTGAAAAAGGAGAAAATGCAGGTTTATTATTAGCAAACTTCTTAACTACAGTTTCACTTGATGGAAAAGCAACTGCATTTGCGACATTTGCAACAGAAACATTTACTGGTGATATTTTTGGTGAAAAAGCTACTATTGCTTATAAAGATGAAATTAGCGGTCCGTTAACAGTGAATGTCGGTCGCATTTCTTATACGAAAGAAAACGGTGGTAACTTAGGGCTAAACGTACGTTACCCAGTTACAACTAACTTTGAAGAAACAATTGTGAAGTTGAAAGAATATGTTGGTACGCATGGTTTTGAAGTGGCTGACTATTCTAATTCTCGCCCACATCACGTCGATAAAGATCACGTATTAATCCGTACGTTACAACGTGTGTATGAAGAACAAACAGGTGAAAAAGCAGAACTATTAGCAATCGGCGGCGGTACTTATGCTCGTTCATTAAAAGCTGGTGTGGCATTTGGCCCGCTATTCCCTGGAAAAGAAGAACTTGCGCATCAAAAAGATGAGTATATCGAAATTGAAGACTTATTAAAAGCAACAGCAATTTACGCGCAAGCAATTCATGAATTAGCAAAGTAATATGGATATATAAATAATGTCCGCTCTCTATTTTGGAGAGCGGCTTCTTTTTACCTGAATGAGATAAGAAAGAAAAGCAACAATAGAAAGAAGGAGAAGATGTACATGGAACTGCATTATTTTGTCGCAATTACGTTACCGAATCATATAAAAGAAATGCTGTATAACTATAAAAAGGACATGCAAGAGGAATTACAATTTCGTTCATGGGTACATAAAGAAGACTATCATATTACCCTTTCATTTTTAGGGAGTGCAACGGAGGAACAATTAGAGGGAATAAAGAATGGATTACAAACAGTTGCAGAAACAAAAGAACTATCGTTCACGTTACAAGGTTTTTCAACGTTTGGTAGGGAAGATCAGCCTCGTATTTTTTGGGCGAAGGTAAGTGAGAATCACCATTTGTTTCACTTGCAAAAGCAAGTACATGCCATTTGTGAAGAAAATGGATTTTCTCTAGAAACACGCCCGTATCACCCGCATATTACCGTTGCTCGTAAATGGATAGGAGAAGAAAAGTTTCGTTTAGAAAGTATAAAAGAAGTGCCTGAAATATCATTTCAAGCAGATACAATTACTTTATACGAATCCCACGTGAAAGAAACCCCGAAGTATAAATCGATTGCTGAAATAAAATTACAAAAATAGAATGTTGAAAACGTTTTTTATGCAGGTGAATATACTATAGAGAAGAATGGAGTTACTGTATAGAGTCTTGTTGATAAGAAAAGCCTTATCATTTGCAGCTCATTTTATCTCGCCTAATTGGTGAAGGCTAATAATAAGTGAGGATGGAAAAATTTTCTCGCTCATTAAAGTTTCACTTTATTTTAACTTTGAGAATGATGGTGATTTTTTTATGTTGAAAGTAAAACGTCCATTTGATGCCTATTTAGATGAAATGAATAAAATTACAATTTTGCTCCCACATGCGTATGGAACAAGTCGGACATTTCGTTTGCAAGAAGGAAGTAATGTGAAAGATTTACCGATTGCTCATACTATTGCGCTTCCAGATGCAACGAAGTATGAGTGCTTTATAGAAGAGCCGCTAGATGTGGGGAAGTATTATACAGTACGAGATGAACGGAATGAAGAAACTGATTTACAAATAGGTGCTGTTATTCGAACAAAAATTTTCGATGAAAAGTATTATTACGAAGGTACAGATTTAGGTGCTGTGTATCAAAAACAAGAAACGACATTTAAAGTATGGGCCCCAACTGCAAGGCTTGCGAAAGTAAGAATTTATAAGAGCGATAAAGAATATACCGATCATGAAATGTACAGGGGAGAAAACGGAGTTTGGATTCAAACATTACAAGGTGATTTAGACGGAGCACGCTATACATTTCTTGTTTGTATTAATTTAATATGGAACGAAGCGGTGGATCCTTACGCAAAGTCAGTGACTGTAAATGGAAAGTATGGCATTGTTATCGATTTAGAAAAGACGACTGTAACGAAACGAGAGCAATTACCACCATTACAAGCAATGACAGATGCCATATTGTATGAATTGCATATTCGTGATGCTACTATTCATCCGAACAGTGGAGTGAGTAAAAAAGGGACGTATAAAGGGCTAATGGAAGAAGGAACAACAGGACGAAATGGGACATTGACAGGTTTGTCTCATATAAAAGATTTAGGCGTTACGCATGTTGAATTATTGCCTTTATATTGTTTCGGTGGTGTGGATGAGGCGAATCCTTCTTCTGCCTATAATTGGGGGTACAATCCATTATATTACAATGCACCAACAGCATATTATGCTACAAACCCCTCTGATCCGTATAACAGGATAGTTGAGTGCAAACAACTAATTGAAACATTTCATGAACAAGGTATTAGGGTGATTATAGATGTTGTATATAATCATGTTTATGAAAGAGAGCTATCATCATTTGAGAAGCTTGTTCCAGGATATTATTTTCGTCATGGTGAAGATGGTATGCCTTCTAATGGGACGGGAGTCGGAAATGATATAGCGTCTGAACGGAAAATGATGAGGAAATTCATTGTAGAGTCTATTTTATATTGGCTTACTGAATACAATGTCGATGGATTCCGATTCGACTTAATGGGAATTTTAGATATTGATACAATGAATATGATAGAGAAAGAAGTGCGAAACATAAAACGAGATGCTTTGTTATTAGGAGAAGGATGGGATTTACAAACACCGCTTCCTCTTGAGGAAAAAGCAACGTTAAATAATGCGAAGAAAATGCCACATATCGCGCAGTTTAATGATCAATTTCGTGATGGGATAAAAGGGAGTACATTTCATATAAATAAGCGTGGTTTTGCATTTGGTGGGCATGTAGACTGTAATCATTTGCAGTATATTGCAGCAGGAAGTCTTTTAAGTATGAAAGAAACAGGGCTGTTTTTAGAGCCGGCGCAAAGCATTAACTATGTAGAATGTCATGATAATATGACGATGTGGGATAAACTAGTGCGCAGTAATGAAGAATCAGAAACGATTTTGAAAAAACGTCACCTATTAGCGAGCGCAATGGTTATTCTTTCACAAGGCATTCCTTTCTTACACGCAGGGCAAGAGTTTTATCGTACGAAGAAAGGAAATGAAAATAGTTATAATGCAAATGATGAGATCAATCAATTAGATTGGGATCAAAAAGAGAAAGAGATAGAAACCGTTAACTATATAAAAGGTTTAATTGCGATTCGTAAAGAGCATGGGGCATTCCGATTACAAAATGCAGACCTTATAAAAAAACATATGACTTTTTTACAAACATCTACAGAAGTACTTGCATATCACCTAGAGCATGCAGAATCGTTTGGGCCGTGGAAAGAGATTATCGTCTTATTTAATAGCGGTTTAGAAGCTAAAACTGTGCAACTTCCGAAAGAAGCAACGTGGCATGTGTTAGTAAACGAAAACGAAGCGAAAATAGAGCCAATTTCTTCATTTAGAGGAAAGGAACTTAGGCTCGCTCCAATTAGCACGTATATATTGACGATAATGTGACAAATCGCTACTTGACGATGAGAATGTAATAAATGTAGAATTGACAAAGGTGACGATTTTGATAAGTTGTCATTCTATGACAGGTTTTGTAAAATAAAATAGAGGATTTTTGGCTTAGGCTAATTTTTCTTTTCATTTACAGTAAAATATATGAATCCACAACATGTGTAGAAATGTTGCGGTTTTTCTTTTCATAACTATAAAAGATAAGGATTTGTTAACGGGTAATGAATATGGAATGGTTGGAACAATTATTAGGAAAAGAGTGGAGTCTTGTACCGGCTGGTGGAGTAACGGGCGATGCATATATTGCGCAAAACGGACAACAGAAGTTATTTTTAAAGCGGAATACATCGCCCTTTTTAGCGGTATTGTCAGCAGAAGGAATTGTTCCAAAATTACTTTGGACAAGAAGGGTAACGAATGGTGATGTAATTTCTGCTCAAAAATGGCTTCCGGGACAGAAGCTAGAGCCAGAGGATATGAAACTAGAACGTGTTGCGAAACTTTTGAAGAAAATACACTCCTCTAAAGCGCTTGTACAGATGATTCAAAGACTTGGGAAGCAGCCGCTTCACGCACAAGAGTTATTACAACAACTGCAACTCGTTTTAAGAGGAGATATAAGGGATGATGAAACAATTCAGCAAGGCCTTCAATATTTAATGGATTCATTAAAAGCTATTGAATACAATGAATTCGTTGTATGCCATTGTGATGTAAACCATAACAACTGGCTATTGTCGGATGAAGATGAATTGTTTTTAATTGATTGGGATGGAGCTGTAATTGCTGACCCAGCTCTAGACCTCGGTATGTTATTATATTGGTACATTCCGCGCCAGGAGTGGAGTGAGTGGCTCGGTTATTATGATATTGAAATGGATGAATCGCTGCTTAGGCGTATGAGATGGTATGTGATAGCACAAACGATTTTGTCTATTCAATGGCATACAACAAAAAAACAGCAAGCAGAAGCTGAATATTGGCATCAATATTTACAGCAACTACTTGCTTCAGAATAATACTTAAGAAAAATTGTCCATTCCAGCAATCCACTGAGTAAGTTGTTCTTGATTATTGGAAATATGGTTGTCCAAATTAGAGGAAGATTTACCCGATTGACTATAAGAATATACATCGTTTAGCATTGTTTTAGCGTCACTACTTATATTATCGTTTGCGAGTAACGATTGAATGAGGCGCTCTAATTGCTCGCATTCTGAAACTGTCCCGCAGCAATCACTTTGGTGGTTGACTAAAATATCTTTCAGCACTTCTAATTGATGTTGTTGATTAATTGGCATGAACGGATCATCCTTTCGATTGTTTTTCTCTTCGAATGTAAGAGAAAAAGCTGTTTCGTCATGGAATGTTTAATGCTGTATGTAGTTTTTATCAAAATGGTACATCTTATACTTGAAAGAAACGGACCGAGTGCTCGTACGTACTTGGTTTTTTGTTTGGTAGATTGATTAAAAAAGAAAGAAGGAATTATTCCTTTAAAATAGCTATGTAAAGAGAGGGAAACATCTATGCGTTTAAGACATAAACCGTATGCAATGGATCGAATTAATGAATATTCACATATCGTAATCGGAAACCCAGAGGAGCGCGCTGGTAGCTGGAAAGAAGTATTTGGAAACGAACAACCAATTCATATTGAAGTAGGTACAGGTCGTGGCCGCTTCATGTATGATATGGCAAAAGCGAATCCACATATTAATTATATTGGAATTGAAAAATTCACAAGTGTTGTTGTAGATGCACTTGATAAATTAATTGAAGAAGAATTACCAAACTTAAAGTTAATTAATAAAGATGCTGAAGATTTAACAGTTTTCTTTGCGAAAGGTGAAATTGATCGCGTTTATTTAAACTTCTCAGATCCATGGCCAAAGAAACGTCATACGAAGCGTCGTTTAACGTATAAAACATTTTTACGTAATTACGAAGAAGTGTTAGTAGAAGGCGGAGAAATTCATTTCAAAACAGATAACCAAGGTCTATTTGAATATTCTCTTATGAGTATGGCTGAGTATGGTATGTTACTAACGTACTTAAGCTTAGATCTTCATAACAGCGACTTTGAAGGTAACATCATGACTGAATACGAAGAGAAATTCTCTAGTAAAGGTCATCGTATTTACCGAGTTGAAGCAAAATATCGTACAGAGCCTATGCAGTAATGCATAGGTTTTTTTACATCTAAAATAATCAGAATTTTATGTTAAAATTAATTGAAAGGGGGATGTGTAATGGAACAGTTACAAATTGGAGATATAAAAGTAACGTGGTTAAAAGGCGGGAATACACATTTAGACGGGGGAGCGATGTTTGGTGTTGTGCCGAAAGTACTTTGGTCACGTAAGTATAAACATAATGATACAAATCATATTTATTTACGAACAGATCCGTTACTTTTGCAAACGAAAGACGGAAATATGCTCATTGATTCCGGAATAGGAAACGGTAAATTGAATGAGAAGATGAAGCGGAATCAAGGTGTAACAGAAGAATCATCGGTTTATGAATCATTAGAAAAACTAGGATTAAAGCCAGAAGATATTCACTATGTTTTAATGACGCACCTTCATTTTGATCATGCATCTGGTTTAACAAAATGGGAAGGTGATCACCTTGTACCAGCGTTTCCGAACGCGAAAGTTTACGTAAGTGAAACAGAGTGGAATGAAATGAGGAACCCAAATATTAGATCCCGTAATACATATTGGAAGGAAAATTGGGAGCCGATTGTAGATCAAGTTGTTACGTTCCAGCAAGAAATAGAAATTACAGATGAAATAAAAATGGTGCATACAGGTGGTCATAGTGATGGACATGCAGTTATTGCTTTAGAAAGCCATGGGGAAACGATGCTTCATTTAGCAGACCTATTACCGACGCACGCACATCAAAATGTATTATGGGTAATGGCATACGACGATTATCCGATGACCTCGATTGAAAATAAACAAAAGTGGATGAAGTATGGTGCTGAAAAAGAGGCATGGTTTACGTTTTACCATGACGCATATTATCGCGCTGTGAAGTGGAATGAGGAAGGGCATATCGTAGAAAAAGTAGAACGGAAAACGAGTATAGAAGCATAAAAATAGGAGGTTGCTCCATCATATTTATTGGAGCAGCTTCTTTTTTATTGTCGGGTTTTGTTGGTAAGTCGATATATTTAAACAAACGCTGATATAATTGGGAAATCGCTGATATAAATTGAGTTGCGCCGATATAATTGGCAAATCGCTGATATAAATTGAGTTGCGCCGATATAATTGGGAAATCGCTGATATAAATTGAGCTGCGCCGATATATTCGGAAAATCGCTGATATAATTTTAATCAATACCCGCAATTTCAAAAAAATAAGAGGTTCACCTAATGGGAACCCTCCTTTTTATGCTGCTATAACCTCTAAAACAGTACCTGTTTTAGCATCAACTAAAAATTCAAATCGTTCTTGTATATCATTTAACATTGTTGTAAGACCGCCGCGATAAACTTCATATGCGACATCATATTTTTCAAATGTCTCTGGAACCATATGTACCCAAGAGCCAGTAATTTCACCTTTATGACTTAATGCTTGTTTCACCATTTTCAATGCTTTTTCTGAAGAAATATGGGATTGTTCTTGTACTTTGTTTGCAACGAGATAACCAGCTGCGAACCCAACGCCAAGACCTGCTACTAAACCTTTCCAGCTCATATATTCACCTCAATTCTATAAAATAAAAATAGTGTACCGATAATAATTATAAAGCAAATACAGCTAAAAAAGAAGAAACTAGAAACATTTCGAAAATTTCGTTACAATAAAAGGGGTATTCTACTAAGGTTTGAAAGAAGGGGACTTCGTGAATAAAGAGACATTACAATTATTTCGTACGTTAACAGAATTACAAGGTGCATCAGGTTTTGAACATGATGTACGCCGTTTTATGAAACAAGAATTAAGCAAATATGCGGATGAAATTGTACAAGACGGTTTAGGGAGCGTATTTGGTCTGAAAAAAGGGGACGAAACTGGCCCGCGTGTTCTTGTAGCAGGTCATATGGATGAAGTAGGTTTCATGATTACGCAAATTACGAAAAACGGAATGCTTCGTTTTCAAACGTTAGGCGGATGGTGGAGTCAAGTTCTATTAGCACAGCGTGTACAAGTTATGACGAAGAATGGTCCTGTTATTGGGGTTGTTGGTTCTATTCCTCCTCATTTATTAAGTGACGCGCAACGTGCAAAACCGATGGATATAAAAAATATGTTAATTGATATAGGTGCAGATAGTTATGAAGATGCGATTGAAATTGGTGTAAAACCAGGACAACAAATCGTGCCAATCTGCCCGTTTACACCGATGGCAAATGAGAAGAAAATTATGGCGAAAGCTTGGGACAACCGTTACGGATGTGGTCTTGCAATCGAATTATTAAAAGAATTAAAAGATGAAACATTACCAAATACATTATATTCTGGTGCTACTGTACAAGAAGAAGTAGGGCTCCGCGGAGCGCAAACAGCTGCAAATATGATTCAACCAGACATTTTTTATGCGCTTGATGCAAGTCCAGCAAACGATGCATCTGGTGACAAAACGCAGTTCGGTCAATTAGGAAAAGGTGCTCTTCTTCGTATTTATGATCGCACGATGGTAACACATAGAGGGATGCGCGAATTCATTTTAGATACAGCAGAAACAAACAACATTCCGTACCAATACTTTATTTCACAAGGTGGTACAGATGCGGGCCGTGTACATACAAGTAACTCTGGTATCCCATCAGCAGTAATTGGTGTTTGTGCACGCTATATTCATACACATGCTTCAATTTTACATGTTGATGATTATGCAGCGGCGAAAGAATTAATTACGAAGCTTGTAAGAACAACAGATAAAACGACGTTAGAGACAATTAAGAATAACGCGTAGAGAAGAAGGGCGAAAAACCCTTCTTTTTTTAGGTTGAATAGATGACCCAGCGATGAGTGGTGGCGGTTAGTGCCTAATGGGTGCTCGAATGATGTATTAAGACCGCGGGTAGGAAGAAAGAAGAAGCCTGTTTTTGTGTTTAGGACCAGTAATATTGTAGAAAGCGACCTTCTTTTATGGGGAGAAGGAATTCCCTGATGGTGTGTGGTAGTGGTTGGTACTTAATTTGTGCCGAAGCGGATATTAGAATAGAATGAAGAATTTTTATAGAGGTGAACGAAATGAAAGTAGTAGTTGGATCAAAGAATAAAACGAAGGTTGGCGCTGTGGAGAAGGTTTGGAAAGATGCTGAAATTACATCTCTTTCTGTTCCGTCAGGAGTATCAGCTCAGCCGTTCTCAGATGAAGAGACGATGCAAGGAGCGATTAATAGAGCAAAGCGAGCGCTAGAGGAAGGAGAAGCTCCAATTGGTATTGGGCTAGAAGGCGGCGTAATGAAAACGGAGCACGGTTTATTTATGTGTAACTGGGGCGCGCTAGCAACAAGTGATGGGAAAGTATTTGTGGCCGGAGGAGCGCGTATTACGTTACCAGACGATTTTTTAGCACCTCTTGAAGATGGTAAGGAATTAAGCGAAGTGATGGAAGAGTTTGTGCAGCGAAAAGATATTCGTAGTCACGAAGGTGCTATCGGTATTTTTACAGATGATTATGTCGACCGCACGGAATTATTTGTACACGTTGTTAAGTTGTTAGTTGGGCAATATAAGTATGACAAAAAGCAAGCATAAACCTTGCACCGTGCGCGATGTATGGTAGTATAAAAGAAAGATTATAACATGAAAAATGCACTCGTTAGAGGAGGAAATATAGATGAAGTCATTAGAAAGCATGGAGCAATTCCAACAGTTAAAAAATGAAGAGAATGTAGTCTTTATGTTCTCAGCAGAATGGTGCCCAGACTGCCGCTTTGTAGACCCATTTATGCCAGAAGTAGAAGAGAAATATAGTGATTTCTCATTTTACTATGTAGATCGCGATGAGTTTATTGATCTATGTGTAAAATTAGACGTATTTGGCATTCCGAGCTTTGTAGCGTACAATAAAGGTGAAGAAACTGGTCGCTATGTAAACAAAGATCGTAAAACACAAGAACAAATCGAAGAGTTCATTGAAGGTTTAAAATAAGGCAATTTGCCAATTGAATTGTAAAACAACCTCTACCTTCGCGGGGGAGGTTATTTTTTTGGAAGGGAGGAAAAAGAGATGAAGATGACAAGTAAAAAAATGAAAGATGAGTTAATAAAGAAATTATCTCGCCCAGAATGGGACTTTCAGTATGATAGTGAGAAAGAAGTTTTACGTATTGAACAAAAAGAATCCAAAAAAGGTATTAACGTATCGCTTCCAGGAGTTGTGGCAAAATGGGAAGTGAACAAAGAAAAGGCAATTGAAGAAGTTGCTTATTACGTACAAGAAGCGCTAATTGCGATGCATAAAGAAGAAAATAGCGGAGCGAAAATTTTACCTGTTATTCGCTCTACTTCTTTCCCGAAACAAGCAGAAGAAGGAAATCCGTTTATTATGACGGATCATACGGCGGAAACACGTATTTACTATGCGTTAGATTCGAATAAAACGTATCGACTAATTGACGAGCGTCTATTACAAAAATTAGAACTTACAGAACAGCAAGTGCGTGAAATGGCATTATTCAACGCACGCTCATTAGGTTATGAATTTAAACAAGACACAGTAGCGGGTAATACATTCTACTTTTTAAACACAAATGATGGGTATGACGCGACTCGTATTTTAAACGAATCGTTACTACAATCGATGCGTGAAAAGATTTCTGGTGACATGGTTGTTGCTGTTCCTCACCAAGATGTATTAATTATTGCTGATATCGTCAACGAAATCGGTTATGATATTATTGCACAAATGACAATGAAATTTTTTGCCGAAGGGCATGTTCCGATTACATCACTTTCATTCGTATATGAAGATGGAGAATTTGAACCAATCTTTATTTTAGCGAAAAATCGGAAGAAGACAGATGGAAAAGAGAAAGGATGAACGAAGTGAACGTTTTTTACAACCTTGAAGGAATTGGTGACACTTTAATTGTTGCCTTACAAGATATTACTTTAGAGAACCGTACTTTTGATCGCAAAGGAGATGTTGCACGCGTATACGATCGTGAAAGCAACGAGACAGCAGGATTCAACATCTTTAATGCATCTTCTTACTTAGAAGTAAAAGAAACAGGCAACCTTACATTAACGAAAGAGCTTGTAGAGAAAATCAACGAAATTTTAGCGAAGAACGGCTTTGAAGAAACAGTAGAAGCAGATCTTTCTCCGAAATTTGTTGTAGGCTATGTAGCTGAAAAAGAAAAACATCCAAATGCTGATAAGCTAAACATTTGTAAAGTAGAAATCGGTACAGAAACATTACAAATCGTATGTGGTGCACCAAACGTTGATGCAGGACAAAAAGTTGTCGTTGCAAAAATCGGCGCTGTAATGCCAAGCGGTATGTTAATCAAGCCAGCTGAGCTTCGCGGTGTTCCTTCTTCTGGAATGATTTGCTCTGCACGTGAATTAGAGCTTCCAGACGCTCCACAAGAGAAAGGTATTCTTGTATTAGAAGATAGCTTTGAAGTTGGACAAGAGTTCAAATTTTAATTGATATAAGAAAAGAGAGGTTGTCCTTTTGGACAGCCTCTCTTTTTTTTGCATTCATTGTTGGTAATTCGATATTCCGTGTCGAATCGTTGATATATGTAGAGTTACGATAGATATATTTGAAAAATCGTTGATATATGTAGAGTTACGATAGATATATTTGAAAAATCGTTGATATATTGAGAGTTGTGATAGATATATTTAA